>NZ_JACASN010000015.1:0-76208 GCF_013390985.1 Acinetobacter sp. Swhac1
AAATACAAAATAATTCGGTAATATGATCCATTGAAAAGCCTTGTTTTATAACATTTTGTCTTGAGAACCAATATGTTACAAATACAGGGCTTTTTTTCTACTCTTTTTTTATATCGAACTCAGGTTAATTAAAACATAGTGTTAGATATTTGTTTCAACAAAGCTCTTACAAATAAGACTTTATTTTCTCTTATTCATATACGAGTGTACGAGTGCATTTTAATTTAATGAAAATTTTATCGTCTTGCTGAAAATAAAAACGGCTACTGAGCCATGCAAGCATTTTGCGACACATGGCTCAGCAATAAATCCATAATTATGCCTCGTCAATTTCTACAGGATTTAGACTTTTGGCAGAGCTTGCTTTAAATGGTGCGCCAATTTGCTTTAAATCTGAACCTGATGGTGCTTGATACACTTTTAAGCCAAACTCAGGAATAATCGCCAGCAAATGATCAAAAATATCGGATTGAATACTTTCATATTCTTTCCATGCAGTGGTTTTGGTAAAGGCATAAATTTCTAGCGGTAAACCTTCACTGCTTGGCTGTAGTTGGCGAATAATCAATGACTGAGATTGATTAATGCCAGGATGCTGTTTCAGATAAAATTCAACATAGGCACGGAACGTCCCTAAATTGGTTAAACGGCGTTGGTTGTATTGTGATTGATTTGCTAACTGCTGATTAAACTGCTCAATTTCTTCATTTTTGCTATGTAAATATTGATCCAATAACAAAAACTCTTTAAGTTTGCTTTGTTCATGTTCAGTCATAAAGTGCACAGAACTTTGATCAATTAAAATGGCACGTTTAATACGTCGGGCACCAGCTTCCTGCATGCCACGCCAGTTTTTAAAGGTATCGGTAATGAGTTTATTGGTTGGAATAGTGGTCAGGGTTTTATCCCAGTTTTGCACGGTGACTGTATGTAATGACATATCAATGACATCACCATCGGCATTTAAAGAAGGCATTTCAATCCAGTCACCAATCCGTACCATATCGTAGGAAGAAATTTGTACCGAAGCCACTAGAGATAAAATGGTATTTTGGAAAACCAACATCAAAACAGCAGCCATCGCACCAAAACCTGCGAGTAAGGTAAACACATCTTTTTTCAGGAAAGTGCCTAAAATCATGAGGGCACAGACCACATAAATAATGAGTTTAACTAACTGCAAATAGCCCTTAATTGGCTTGTTGCGTGACTTAGGGTTGCGTTGATAGAACAGGTTAAAAATATTTAAAAATTCAGAAATTGCCAATGCAATGGTCAGGAATATAAAGGCTTGCGCACCCATTTGCACAAAGCTTTCTACTTTATCTGACAAATGCGGTACGGTGGTGATGCCGTTCATAATCACGACAGCTGGGACAATGTTGGCAATACGTCGGATGACACTATGCTGTGAAATAATTTCACTATTGGCAAAGGTCATTTTAGAAATCAGTTTGCGAATCCCGCGCACTACAATTTGCTTGGCAATAAAGTTGGCTAAAATTGCCAGTAGAATCACAATACTGAGTGAGGTCAGCATTTCTAACCAAGGGTATTGGTTATACCATTCCTGAATATTTTGAATAAAATTAGATTCTTGCAAAAGGTCCTCGCTTTAAGGTTGCTGATTTTCGTCTGCACGGCACTTAGAATTTTGGCCTGCAATTCACCTTAATTCTTCATTGATGTATGAAATTGTTAGATAGTGTATCGACTAAAGTTTAAATTTGAAGGCTGAGTAACTTTTTGCTACATTTCAATTATTTGTTTTTACTGAAAGTTTTCAATCAAGTTGCAGTCATAATAAAAAAGCCAGTACAGATACTGGCTTTGAATAGATACCTAGCATAAATACTTGCGTGATCTACCACATTAAATCATCTGGAATCACATAGGCTGCGTATGGATCTTCTTCATCTGTCGTGGCTTCATTTTTCTCGGCATTATTGACAATAATAAAGCCTTCCATTTTGCTATTAATACGTTCAGCTAAAGCTTTAGGCAGGAACGCATAACTGTCATTTTCTTTGGCAATCACCAAACTACCTGCCACGAGTGCATTGTAAATTTGTTGATTGATATACACTTTTTTAATCTTGCCATCTAAAAACTGATAAGCCACTTCACCATCGGTATCACGAATTTTATGCTGCTGAATCATTTGCATAATTGCTGCTTTCAGTTCTTTTTCCTGTAAAGCGGCTTTCTTTTCTTGCTCAATAGCTTGGTCTTTGGCGAGTTTTTCTTGCTGTGCCTGTGCAATTTTGGCTTTCACTTCAGCATCTTTACTTTCACCTGTGCGCTGTTCGTGTAAGGTTTGTTTAGACAGTTTTTTTGCTTTTTTATTATCCACTAAACCCGCTTTGAGCAATTGTGCCTGTAGTGCATTTTTAACCATGATAATTTCCGAAACTTAATGTTGAAGATGTCGATAGCGAAAATAAATAATCCAATACACCAAACTCAAACTTAGGCTGAGTCCTGCAGGTACCAGAAAAGAATTCAGTTTAAATGTAGGATAAATGGCTGCAGCGAGTAATCCACCCACAAAGAAACCAATTAAAATCAGTAGGTGTAAAACAATACGCCTTTTTTCAACTTGTAAGCCCCGCACTCGATAACCGAGAGCTAAGCCTAAATCGGTCAATACCCCAGATAAATGTGTGGTGCGGATGATGGTGCCTTTATAGTAGCTGATCATGGCATTTTGTATGCCCATGGCAACCGATGCCCAAAGCAGGGCATAACGTGGGAAATAAGGCAATAATGCCCAGCAGATTAAAATAAAAAATGCCACCAAACTCATGGGCAAACCATAACGACGCCCTAAGCGAAAATTGCTATTTCCTAAAATGACGCCGCTATAAAATGAGCCAATCACATAGCACAAAATCACCAGAAACAAGAAAATCATGGCTTCTGGTTTCCAGTCGATTAGCGCCATCGCCAAGATACTAACGTTACCAGTCATGTGCGAAACGGACTGGTGCAATACGGTCACCAATCCGAGTACGTTAATAATTCCAGCATTGACGGCTAGAAAAAAAGCACCAAATTGCACCCAAAGGGGTAAAGTTTGAAAAGGCATAATGGATGATTGCGTAAGTTTCCTAACGCATTGTATCTTAACTCAAACCACGGTCAACCGCAGTAGTAAATAGCACATCGGTAGATGAGTTAAGTGCAGTTTCGGTTGAATCTTGCAATACGCTAATGACCATACCAATTGCAACAACTTGCATGGCAATATCTGAAGAAATACCAAATAAGCCACACGCTACAGGAATCAGCAGTAACGAGCCGCCCGCAACGCCTGAAGCACCACAGGCCGACACCGTTGCAACCACAGATAAAATCAGCATGGTGCTAAAATCGACAGAAATTCCTAAAGTATTTACCGCAGCTAAGGTCAAAACGGTAATGGTGACCGATGCGCCTGCCATGTTAATTACTGCACCTAACGGAATTGCAACACTCGCGGTTGATTCCTGTACGCCTAAACGCTTGGCTAAGTCTAAATTGACAGGGATATTGGCTGCAGAACTACGGGTAAAGAAAGCAGTAATGCCACTTTCGCGTAAGCATTGAAAAACTAAAGGATAAGGATTGCTGCGGGTCACAAATGCCACCATGATTGGGTTGATGACCAACGCGACAAAGAACATCGTACCTAACAAGACTGCCAATAATTGAGCATAACTGGCTAAGGTGCTCAAGCCTGCATCGGCAAATGTCACGGCAACCAAGCCAAAAATACCGAAAGGCGCAAAGTTAATCACCAAGCGAATAACGCGATTGACTGCATTGGCTGCATCATTCAACAATGCTTTGGTGGACTCTGTAGCATGGCGGAAGGCAATCCCTAAAGCCACAGCCCAAGCCAAAATACCAATAAAGTTGGCTTCGGTAATGGCAACTACAGGGTTAGCAACAAAACTAAGTAAAAGATTTTTCAAAATTTCAGCAAGACTGCCCGGCGGGATTAATTCTGACTGTGTTGCAACATCTAAAAATAATGTACTTGGGAAAAGCGTACTTGCAATAACTGCACTGAGCGCAGCCAAGAACATACCAATCGCATACATCAGCATAATCGGTTTGATATAGGCATTGCTGCTTCCAGTTTTAAAATTGGCAATCGATGCCATGACCAAAATAAAGACTAAAATTGGCGCAACAGACTTCAGGGCTTTAATAAATATATCACCCAAAAGGCTTAAATAGGGCGCAGATTCTGGAAATAAAATTGCAACAGCCACACCGAGTACAATTGCAATCATAATTCGGGAGACTAAACTCAAACGCAAAAAAGCTGAAAACATACGAAAACAAGGTTAAAGAAAAGCGGCTATTTTATACTGAAATATCCATGTGCTTAAAAATAATTTTTATATAAAAATTAAGTCTATATTTTTAAAAGTGATATTTATTAAACTACTTAAATTTCAGCAAGATAAAAGTACTCTTTGATCAAAAAGCATGTGTGTTGAGCATCCAGTTTTAAAGATAAAATTAAAGATCAATTTCTTGATCTTTAAGTCAGTTCAGGCGCAAGCTCTTGCATGGCTAAATAATGTGACAAATAAACTTTTCCATTTAAATGCTGCAAAAGTTTTGAGTGTTGTAATTTGTCCATTACCGGGCCTTTAATTTCTGAAAAATGCAGACAAATATTCAATTTTTTTAGTTCAAGATTTAAATCTTCCAGCATTTCGAGTGCGCTTAAATCAATACTGCTAATACTCGAACAATTCACCACTACATGCTTTAACTGAGGGTTTTGGCTGACTTGATTAATAAAAAAGCCTTTTAAAGTATTGGCATTTAAAAAGGTTAGATTTTCATCAATTCGCATGGATAGCACGTGTGGCGCGGTACGCACTTGATGCCGCTGAATATTACGAAAATGTTGTGTGCCTTCAAGTAAACCAATTACCGCAATATGTGGTCGGCTAATACGCCACAACATTAGAATAAAGGTGGACACAATCCCAATAATTAAACCTGTCGAAATATCAATGAATACAACACCAAAGAACGTCACCCACATGGCCAGACCATCGGCTTTGGAATAACGCCAAGTTTCTTTAAAAGATTGGAACTCGACCAGTTTCCAAATTGAAACAATAATGGTTGCAGCCAAAACAGCCAGTGGTAAGTCTTGGAAAAATCCCGTGAAGTATAAACTGACAATAACAATCACGATGGAGGTAAATACACCTGCCATTGATGTTTTTGCACCTGCATCGGCATTGACCACGGTACGCGACAAACTGCCTGTGACGGGAAAAGAGGAGCTAACACCTGCGCCAAAATTGGCTAAACCGAGTGCAATCAGTTCCTGATTGCTATTTAAGTGACTACGTTGTTGTAAGGCGGTGGCTTGCGCAATAGACAGAGATTCCACAAAACTGATCATGGCAATCATGGCTGCGCCAGGAAGGAGTTGTAGAACAAGTTGTGCATTCCATTCAGGGAATTGAATAGGCGGAAATCCTGAAGGAATTTCTCCGACTGTTTTAATGCCGATTTGTTGCAAATGCAATGAATAAACCAAAGCAATTGAAACGATCACCAATACCAATGGCAAGGCTTTTAAGATAAAACCATTCCCTCGAACACGTTCACGAAAGGCATTACTGTTGATGATTTTAGGGGCATAAATTAGAAATAAAATGGCAGCAACACCCAAGAGCACGCTATAAAAATGGGTTTGTCCCATATATTTCCAAAAGCTGTATAAGAACTCAGGTAAGTTATTGGCTTTAAGGGGGATGTCTAACACAAATTTAAGCTGTCCAATCGCAATCATTAATGCAGAGGCAATAATGAAGCTTTTAATAACAGGATGGCTAATGAGTTGAATTAAAAAACCGAAACGAAAAACACCTAAAAGTAGTGAAATAATGCCGACCATCAGGGCAAGTAAACAAGCTGCTTGAATATAAGCTGCCGAGCCGACTTCAAATAAAGGATTGAGCGTCGCAAAGGTCATCATAGAAATAATGGCGACTGGGCCAATGGACAAGGTTGGGCTGCCACCAACCAAGGCGTACATGATCATGGGGATCACGCTCGCGTATAAACCCATGACAGGAGGCAAACCTGCAAGCATGGCATAGGCCATTCCTTGAGGTACCAACATGGCAATGACAATAAACGCAGACAGCAGATCAGATTTCAATGTTTCTGCATTGTATTTTCGCAGCCATTGCCAAGCAGGTAGTACACGAGCCAAACGTGAATTGAAATCTGACATACTGAAATCTAAATCATAAATTTAGATATATTATGAACAAAAAATGCTAAGAAGTCTTTGAAATAGCAGGAGAGTATTCAAGTTTTATGGTGATGCCTGATAATACAGGCATTATCATTTAGACCTGCGGGCAATAAAGTGCATAGAGGGTATTAAGTACCTGCACCATTTTTTCATCTTTAATTGAATAAAAAATTTGCTTGCCATCACGGCGGGTATTCACCACATCACTTTTACGCAGCATCATTAATTGTTGCGATAAAGTAGGCTGATGAATTTGAGTTATTTCTTCAATTTGCGATACGTTTAATTCTTGTTGAGATAAATGACAAAGAATTAAAAGACGGTCACTATTCGCCAAAGATTTTAAAATTCCAACAACGGTATCCGCAGATTCACGCATTGATGTGATTTCAAGACCATCGTTCATTGTTTTATTCTCTTAATTTACAGCTAACCCAATATATATTAGGCGGGAGTGGAAGATAAATTATATAACATAAATCATTATTTATATATGAGAACAAGTATCATTTAAGAAAAGATATCAGCCAATCATAAATAATGGGCTGATATTCTAATCAAAAAATTGATAAAAAAGTGGCTGAGTTACAATAAAACCTATTTTTTCACCTGTTCAAAACTTTTTAATTCTTTCTCACTAAATTCACTCGATGCAGCTAACAATTCGTGAATTTCTGGGTTATACCAAGCAAAGTATTCCGACATTTTTGCACTAAAAGTATCATCTAGGCTTATCTGCGTAGCATTGTGTTGCAACAAGGCTTGCTGATCTAAACTGCTGATAAAACTTTTTAAGGTGGCACTATCAAAATAATATGCAGACTTAAATTGTGCAGAATCTGCAGCGCGTTGTAATACGGTTTTGGTCATTTTTTCCAAAACTTTCAGATTTAAAGGGATGTGTGCGCTATAACGCTGCAAAAGCCCTTGAATCAATACGAAATTATTTAAACTTGGTTTTGCCAGTTCAGCTAAGGCATAGAGTTCATGCTGTGTAGCTGGGTTCGGCTGTAATTGCAGATTTGCTTCTGTAACCCAATTTTGCTGAATAAAGTACGCCACAATTTTTTCGATTTCTTGAGAAAGTTCTTGCGCCGTCCATGCCAAGAAAAACTCTTGCTTCAAATATGGATAAATCGCCTGCAGTTTTTGCATTAAATCTGCGCATGATAATGCTAAATTTTGTTCATTAAACTGCTGCACAATTAATGCTACACACGCAGGCAAAATAAAGCAGTGCAAAATATTATTGCTAAAATAGCTCAATAAGATTTTTTGGCTTTCTGCGACTCGAATCTGTTCTACACCATCTTGGTTATAACGCTCAACTTGTTTAAGTTTTAGCGCATATTCAATAATTTCTTGTGGATTTAAACCCGTAATAATCATACGTGGGTCGTAGCACAATTGTTTGAGCAAACGTCGATATTGTTCAATTCGGGCGAGCAGCTCATCTTGTTTCAATGCATGCTGATCGGCATTTAATAAAATCAGAGAGATGAGGGCGATTGGGTTAATCACCACCGCTTTATTGATATTTTCCAAGATTGCATGCGCAGTATGATCTACCGTGTGAATCACAGAGGTCGGTAGTTCATCATTTATGTTCAGTTTTACATCGCGTGCTTGGTTGGCAGTTAAAACATCATCTAAAAATACAGGTTCGCCAAAGTTGACATAGACCTGACCAAAGACTTTTTCAATTTTACGGGCAGAGTTTAAAATACCCCATAAAGATTCGGCTTCTTTCGGTTTGCCGTTTAATTCATTTAAATAAGATGTGCCTTCAATCAGTTTTTCATAACCAAAATACGTTGGAATAAATGCAATTGGTTTGGTTGCTCCGCGTAAATGGCTTTGAATGGTCATCGACAACATGCCTTTTTTCGGCGGTAACAATAAACCTGTACGTGAGCGTCCACCTTCAATGAAGTATTCGAGTGGGGTGTTGCGTGACAATAAACTGTGTAAATATTCTTTAAATACCGAGGTGTATAATTCATTGCCGCTGAAAGTACGGCGAATAAAATACGCACCTGCACCACGCATTAATTGACCCACAATTGGTAAATTTAAATTAATACCTGCTGCAATATGCGGCACCATCAAGCCACGATTAAAAATCACATAAGACAGCAACAAATAGTCGATGTGGCTACGATGACAAGGGGTATAGACGATTTCATAGTCTTTGGCGAGTTCGCGTACCGTGTCAAAGTGATGCACTTCAATGCCATCATAGAGCTGTGTCCAAAGCTTGGTCAGTGCCAGTTCAGCAAAACGCAAAGTCGAATAAGAAAAGTCCGATACAATTTCAGTTAAATAGCTTTTAGCACGGTTTTCTGCTTCAAACATACTGACTTTTTGTTCGATACTTTCTTTACGAATAGCTTGTTGTACTGCTTCACTTTTCATCAACGCATGAATCAAATTACGGCGGTCAGATAAGTCTGGGCCTAAAATCGCTTCTTTGTGTTGATTAAAATTGTGTTCCAGATGTTGCTCAATAAAGTGCGCAGGCGATAAGTGTGGTTGTTGTTGTGTGGCTTGTTCAATAAGCTGACGTAAGGAAATTGCTTTATGAAACTCGATGTAGTTATCACGTGAATAGAGCGAAATATTAATGGTTTGTTTAAGCTTGTTTGGCGTAGACCATGCATCGGCAAATAATGCTTTAAACCAAGAGTCTTCGTATTCGGGTGAACGTCCCCAAAGTACAGTTACGGGAACTAACAACACATCATGTTCAGGATGTTGCTCTAAGGTTTCAATGAGTCGAATCAATTTAGCAGAGTAGTGATAAGCACTGTGCTGTGGGTTTTTCTCACGCAAGACCAAAATGGAATCGTCTTCCTGATGCTCGGCAATGTTTAAAGGCGCATACACAGAAGGTAAACCACGAGATTGCGTCTGCTGATCAATCAATACGGTATTGCTGAGAGAGGCATCTTGCAGCACATAACAAAATTGTGTTTTTTCAGAGCTTTGTGCAACACGATGTTCTAATTCTGCAGTCGTGCCTAATACTTGTGGCGTCACAATCTTATCTAAGATTTTTTTAGTGAAATTACGATAAAGCTGACTGTAACGTTTATTAGACATTGCATTCCCTACATTTTGTTATGTGTTGCTATTGTCAAAAAATAAATAGCGAATTTCAAACCCAAGTGCCGAGAAAATCGACAATTAAACTGAGGTCGTCATCTCTTTATTCTAATTCGCATTTTGTTGAAAGCTAATCATATTTTTGTATAAAACAATTTTCGTGAAACATCGGCAAAAATTTTATAAAAAGGTATGATAATTTAAATTTTGTTTATATAGATATAACTTAGGGAATAATCATGACCACAGATGCAGCTTTTTCAACACCAGCAAATTTAGGGATTGCCGTATATAGCAATAATGCAGAAGCGATTGGTAACACGCCATTGGTACGCATTAACCGTTTAATTTCTGGCGATGCAACGGTTTTAGCCAAAGTGGAAAGCCGTAACCCTGCATTTTCTGTGAAATGCCGTATTGGTGCTGCTTTAATTGCCGATGCTGAAAAACGTGGCGTGTTAAAAGCAGGTATGCATATTGTAGAACCGACCAGCGGTAATACAGGAATCGCTTTGGCATTTGTAGCTGCAGCAAAAGGTTATGAGATTACACTAACGATGCCTGCAAGCATGAGTATTGAGCGCCGTAAGGTGTTGAAAGCGTTGGGTGCAAATTTGGTGCTGACTGAGCCTGCAAAAGGTATGAAAGGCGCGGTGGATGAAGCAGAGCGTTTGGCAACCGAACATCCTGAAACTTATTATTTGCCGCAGCAGTTTAATAACCCTGCCAATCCGCAAATTCATGAAGAAACCACAGGCCCAGAAATTTGGGCAGCAACAGGCGGCAAGGTCGATATTCTTGTTGCAGGTGTAGGTACAGGCGGTACGATTTCTGGTATTTCGCGTTATTTCAAAAAGGTAAAAGGTCAGGCATTGCATACTGTTGCAGTCGAGCCTGCTGAATCTCCAATTATCGCTCAGGCCAAGCGTGGTGAAGCCATTACGCCTGCACCACATAAAATTCAGGGGATTGGCGCTAACTTTATTCCAAAAAACCTAGATTTAGATTTGGTGGATGAAGTGATTGCGATTGAAAGTGCTGAAGCAATTGACTGGGCGCGTAAAACAGCAACCCAAGAAGGTATTTTAGTCGGTATTTCAAGTGGTGCAGCAATGGCTGCTGCTGCAAAATTGGCGGCACGTCCTGAAAATGCAGGTAAAAATATTGTGGTGATTTTACCTGACAGTGGTGAGCGTTATTTATCTTCAGTATTATTTGAAGATATTAGTGCAGAATGATGTGTCTTTAGACAGTCAAAAGAATTTGAAAAATCCCAAAGTTTGAACTTTGGGATTTTTTATTTAGAGAATAAATTTATGAGGTGAGTTAATACGTTCTGAAAAGCAAATTTCTTTCTACTTAGACGCTAATATTTAGCGGGATCAGCAATGAATCCAACGAAGCTAACTATGTAAAAATCAAACAATCGCAGATACTTTATCTGGCGTCATCAGTGCTTGATTAATATATAGCTTGATTAAGCGTTCACGTGACCCAATAGCTTTTTGATAATGGGTAGAATTGAGTAATAACGACGCACCATAAGTTACTGTCCAAATATAAGACAGATAATCACGGATCGACATCGCGCTGTTAAAGGACTCTAAATAGGCTTGGGTGATGTCCTTAATTTCTAAAATACGCTGCTCACGAATATCGTATAACTGTTCAAACAATTCATTTAGTTTACGTTCATTATTGGTTAAGCGTTCTTCAATCGAGTGCAGCAAAATCGTACGGTTGGAATTAAGCATGTTATACAGCATGTACTGCGAAACATAAGTTTGAAAGTTATGGTGATACTGTTTGGAAATATCCAATAAACGCTGTTCATTTAAAATAATTAACTCTAAATAGAGCTGATTTTTACTTTTGAAATATTTATAAATTGTGCCTTTGGCAATATCTAACTCTGCAGCCAACTCACTTAATGTAATATCATTATGATTTTCCAGTAATAAAACCTCAGCCATTGCCAAAATTTTCTCTTTACGACGTCGGAAATTTTCTTGGCGTAGAGTCGTCATCAATCAATATTCCAATTACAACCAATTAAGCATGTTGGAGTCTAGTGCAGTTTGAGCAACTTGAAAATAGCACCAAGGTCTTGAAAAGGTAAGTTTTAACGTATGTTCATCAGTGAACCAATGAATTTAAAAAATATCATGTGAAAAATAGCACAATCCATAAGCCAAATCGGTTGTCAATAAAACTGAACCAAACAGGTCATTTTAGTGAAATAAAATTGGATTTCTAAAACTTTTATTCTATTTTTCATAAGCAAGGCCTAAAAGTCTAAGATCAATCAAGCATAGCAATTCAGCACTTTGCGAGATTGCAATGCTCATCTTTTGATTTACATTTAACGTGAATTACTTGCTAACTCACAGGGATGTTATTTGTAATTTTAAAAAGCATGGCTTTTACGGTAATCACTTTAAAAAGACGGTAATAAGGGACTAAAAATGATTGTAATTGTAGATGCTGTACGTACCGCAATGGGCGGCTTTCAAGGTTCACTGGCAAGTTGTACAGCACCCGATTTAGGCGCGGTTGCAATTCAACACGCAGTTGCACGTGCAGGTTTAAGTGGGACTGACATTGATGAAGTAATTTTTGGTTGTGTATTGCCTGCAGGTTTGAAGCAAGG
Organism: Acinetobacter sp. Swhac1; assembly: GCF_013390985.1. Taxonomy (NCBI): domain Bacteria; kingdom Pseudomonadati; phylum Pseudomonadota; class Gammaproteobacteria; order Moraxellales; family Moraxellaceae; genus Acinetobacter; species Acinetobacter sp. Swhac1. The sequence continues at coordinate 12,039 of NZ_JACASN010000015.1, forward strand.
CCCTGCACGTCAGGCGATGCGTCAAGCGGGTTTACCCGATAGTACAGGTGCAACCACCATCAATAAAATTTGTGGCTCTGGCATGAAAGCTGTTATGCAGGCAGCCGATGCTATTCAGGCAGGTTCAGCGCAGATTGTGGTCGCTGGCGGTATGGAATCTATGTCGAATGCGCCGTATTTGCTAGATAAAGCACGTGCAGGTTTCCGTATGGGACACGGCAAAGTCACAGACCACATGTTTCAGGAAGGTTTAGAAGATGCTGAAACAGGCTTGTCGATGGGCGTGCTGGCGCAAGACATGGCAGACAAGAAAAACTATACCCGTGAGCAGCAGGATGAATACGCAATTCGCTCTTTAAACCGCGCGGTAGAAGCCATTCAAAACGGTTATTTTAAAAATGAAATCGTGCCTGTCACTGTTCATTCACGTAAAGGTGATGTGATTGTCGATCAGGATGAACAACCGTTAAATGCCAAAGTCGATAAAATTAGCAGTTTGCGTCCCGCATTTAAAAAAGATGGCACGATTACAGCCGCCAATGCCAGCTCTATTTCAGATGGCGCATCTGCTCTGGTGATTACATCAGATGTGGTTGCGGCAGAGCGTGGCTTAAAACCGCTTGCAAAAGTTGTGGCATACGCGACACATTCACAACATCCTTCTGAGTTTACTCTTGCTCCTGTAGGGGCGATTCAAAAAGTGCTAGATAAAGCAGGGTGGTCGGTTGCCGATGTAGATTTGTGGGAAATTAATGAAGCCTTTGCCATGGTAACCATGCTTGCGATAGATGCTTTTGATTTAGACCCTGCCAAAGTGAATATTCAGGGTGGTGCATGTGCTTTGGGGCATCCTCTAGGTTCTTCAGGTTCACGTATTATTGTGACGCTCATTCATGCATTGCAACGTATAGGCGCGAAAAAAGGCGTGGCATCTTTATGTATTGGCGGTGGTGAAGCCACAGCGATTGCGGTGGAGTTAGTTTAAGTCCAGCTCGTCTAACTGCAGATTCATCTATAAAAAATAGAGTTCTCGAAAGAACTCTATTTTTTTAACTTTTAACTTATTAACAATAACAATGAAGTTTTATGCTTGGATAAACTGCTTCACTGCTTGGTTAAATTCATTTGGCAATTCTACGTTAGAAATGTGCGATGCATTGATTTCAAACAATTGGCTATTGGCAATACGTTCAACCATAAATTGACCATCGACAACTGTTGTCACAGGGTCTTGCTGACCTGCAACCACTAAAACAGGCACAGTGATGTCTTTAAGTTGTTCACGTACATCCGCTTTAGCCAAAGCTTCGCAACAGCTCGCATAACCTTCGGCGCTGCCAGCTGCCAAGTCGTTTTGAAGATTGTTGACCACTGTCGCGTTGCTTTGGATAAAGGGTTCAGTAAACCAGCGTGATGCTGCAGTCGAAGCAATCGGTTGTAAACCTTGTTCACGTACCAATGCGGCACGGTCATTCCAAGCCTGTTCTTGACCAATTTTTGCCGCAGTATTACACACCACCACCTGATTAAAACGTTCAGGGCGATGAATCGCTAACCATTGACCTGTTAAACCGCCCATAGAAATACCACAGAATGCCGCTTTTTCAACATTTAAGTGATCGAGTAGATTTACAACATCTTGACCCAATTGATCAATGCTATATGGACCTTGCGGAGCTGATGATGCACCGTGACCACGTGTGTCGTAGCAAATTACAAAAAAGTCTTGCTGGAAAAAATCAATCTGTGCTTGCCACATTTTGAAGTTTGTACCCAGCGAGTTTGAAAAAATCAGTGCAGGTTTTGTAGCATCACCAAAAGTTTGGTAATTGATTTGCGCATCATTTGAGGTAAAAGTTGGCATTTTTTTTTAAATCCTTAATCTTATAAATCCCCCTAAATCCCCCTTTATGAAAGGGGGACTTTTAATGAGGATTAAACACGTTCAATAATCAAAGCAATACCTTGACCAACACCAATACACATTGAACATAAACCGTATTTACCGCCAGTTTGTTCAAGTTGGTTCAGTGCTGTAGTGACTAAACGCGCACCAGATGCACCAAGTGGGTGACCTAAAGCAATTGCACCACCGTTTGGATTGACTTTCTCTGAACCATCTTCAATGCCTAAGTCACGAGTACATGCTAATGCTTGTGCAGCAAAGGCTTCGTTCAGTTCAATCACGTCCATTTGTTCAATGGTCAAACCTGTTTGTGCCAACAATTTTTTGATTGCAGGCGCAGGACCAAAGCCCATAATACGTGGTTCAACACCAACAACAGTTGAAGCAATGATTTTGGCACGTGGTTTTAAGCCGTGTTGTGCAACCGCTTCTTCAGAAGCAATCAGTAGGGCAGCCGCACCATCGTTAATACCTGACGCGTTACCTGCAGTCACAGTACCGTCTGCTTTTACCACTGGCTTTAATTTTGCCAATGCTTCTGCTGTGGTTGATGCACGTGGATGTTCGTCTGCAGCAACAACGACAGGCTCGCCTTTACGTTGTGGAATTTCCACTGCAATAATTTCTTTGTCAAAGAAACAGCGTGCTTGTGCAGCAGCAGTACGTTGTTGGCTGGTTAGAGCAAACAAGTCTTGATCGGCACGGTTAATATTGAACTGTTCCGCTACATTTTCAGCAGTTTGCGGCATAGTTTCTACGCCGTACATTTCTTTGAGTTTCGGGTTAATGAAACGCCAGCCCATTGTGGTGTCTTCAATTTTTTGACTACGACCATAAGCAGATTCTGATTTACCCATCACAAATGGAGCGCGGCTCATTGATTCAACACCACCTGCAATAATCAGGTTTGCTTCACCTGCTTTAATTGCACGTGCGGCCATTGCAATTGCGTCTAGCGATGAACCACATAAACGGTTTACAGTGGTTGCTGGCACTTGGTACGGTAAACCTGCTAAAAGTGCAGACATACGACCCACGTTACGGTTGTCTTCACCTGCTTGGTTGGCACAGCCGTAAATCACGTCATCAACTTGTTCCCAGTTTACAGATGGATTGCGTTGCATAAGTGCTTTGATCGGTAATGCGCCTAAGTCATCAGCACGGACTGGAGCTAAACCACCTGCATAACGACCAAATGGGGTACGGATGGCATCGACGATATATGCGTTTTTCATATTTTATTTTCCAAATATCTTAATCTCTCCCAACCTCCCTTTAAAAAAGGGAGGAGATTCCCACCTAAAATTACTTGATGGAAGTCCCCCTTTGAAAAAGGGGGATTTAGGGGGATTAAAAATTATATTTAAAGACGATTAAGCCTGAGTCGCATCAATCAGCTTTGCACCAGTCAATGACTGTAATTCTTCAAAGCTCAAGCCTTCAACTTTTTCAAGAACTTTCATGCCTTCAGGAGTTACGTCAATCACACATAAGTCAGTGTAAATGCGGTCTACACATTTCAAGCCAGTTGCTGGGTAAGTCAATTCAGCCACGATTTTTGGTTCACCTTTTTTGGTGACGTGATCGGTTGTGATAAAGACTTTTTTCGCACCAACGGCTAAGTCCATTGCGCCACCAACAGCAGGAATCGCATCTGGCGCACCTGTGTGCCAGTTTGCCAAGTCGCCATTTTCACCCACTTGGAATGCACCCAATACTGCGATGTCTAAGTGACCGCCACGCATCATGGCAAAAGAGTCACCATGATGGAAGAATGAGCCGCCTGTTAGCATGGTCACGAATTCTTTACCTGCGTTGATTAACTCAGGGTCTTCTTCACCTGCAGGAGGTGGTGGACCGAAAGCCAATAAACCGTTTTCAGAGTGTAAGAATACGTCTTTGTCTGAAGGCAGGTAGTTTGAAATTTTAGTTGGTAAGCCAATGCCGAGGTTGACATAAGCACCGTCTGGAATGTCTTGTGCCACACGTTCAGCGATTTGATCACGTGTTAATTTGGTATAGCTCATGATGTTCTCCTTCACGTGACAGTTATGCAGATTGTTCAGGTTGTTTTGCGCCAACGGCAACAACGTGCTGAACGAAAATACCCGGAGTGATGATGTGTTCAGGATCTAACGCGCCTAACTCAACCACTTCAGAAACCTGTGCAATTGTCACATCTGCCGCCATAGCCATGATTGGGCCAAAGTTACGTGCAGATTTACGGTACACCAAGTTACCCCAACGGTCGCCTTGCTGTGCTTTAATTAAAGCAAAGTCTGCGCGGATTGGGTTTTCTAGTACGTAGTCTTTACCTTCATAATTTAAGGTTGGTTTGCCTTCTGCAAGTAAAGTACCAAAACCTGTAGGGGTATAGATTGGACCTAGACCCATACCTGCAGCCTGAATACGGCATGCCAAGTTACCTTGCGGCACCAGTTCAAGCTCGATTTTGCCTGCGCGGTAAAGTTCATCAAATACCCAAGAGTCAGACTGACGTGGGAATGAACAGATAATTTTACGTACCGCGCCAGCTTTTAGCAGTTTCGCTAAACCGTAGTCACCATTACCTGCGTTGTTGTTTACAATAATTAAATCTTTGATGCCAAGTTCAATCAAACCATCAATGAGTTCCGCTGGCTGACCTGCGGTACCAAAACCACCAATCATGATGGTTGAACCATCTTTAATTTGCGAAAGGACTTCTGTTAAAGAAGTTTGACTTTTATCAATCATAATGTGTCCTAGACAATTGCCTGTCCATTAACTTTTGGAACTTTGAGTTGAAGGTAGGGGTGCTGCTGAGTTGTCGCGTTTGGTTAATACCCAATGTGCGATCAAACCAATACAGATGCCCCAAAATACAGAACTTAGCCCTAAAAACTGCATGCCAGAGGCAGTTGCTAAAAAGGTGATGAGGGCTGCATCACGCTGTGATTCTTTACTCATTGCAACTGAAATATTGGTGGCAATTGCACCCAAAAGTGCAAGTCCAGCCAAAGCTGCAATCAGTTCTTTGGGCAATAGGCTAAATAGCATGACGATGCTACCCGCAAATAACCCACCTAAAATATAGAAAATACCGTTTGCAACACCTGCAATATATCGCTTTTCTTTCAGTTCGTGCGCATCTTTACCTAAGCATAATGCTGCAGTAATAGAGGCAAGTACAATGGTAATTCCTCCCACACACGCAACGGCAAGAGAAGCGATACTGGTCGCACTAATAATAGGCTTAGCAGGCATGTCATAACCGCTAATTTTAATAATTGCCATACCCGGTAAAAACTGCCCAGACAAGCTGACTAAAATTAAAGGTAATGCCAAGTTTAAGGTTGAATTCCACGTCCATTCAGGTGCAATAAACTGTGGAATTGCCAAACTAAAATTGGTGGTGACAGGGTTAATTTTACCGAGCATTAAGCTGAGTATAATGCCTGCAGCAAGCACCCAAATCATGGCATAACGTGGACTAAAACGCTTTGCCAATAAAAATACCGCTAGCATCCCAAATACAATGTATGGCAGGGTATCGGTTGCAGTAAATAAGCCTAAGCCAAATTGAACCAAAATACCTGCCATCATGCCTGCTGCGACTTCTTGCGGAATCCAAGACAGGAGTTTGTCAAAATAACCTGTGATTCCAATCAAAAAAATCACCACAGCAGAGGTGATGTAGGCTGCAACTGCTTCATTCAGGGTAATATCGGGAAACAGTGTGACCAGCAATGCGGTACCGGGTGCAGACCAAGCGGTGACCACAGGCACTTTGTATTTAATGGACAAAAAGATACCTGCGACAGCAGCACCAATAGAAATTCCCCAAATCCATGAAATCATCATGTCTGGGGAAACTTGGGCTTGCTGTGCCGCTTGGAAAAAGATGATCAATGGCCCTGAATAGGAGATCAGCACTGCTAAGAATCCTGCAACAGTGGCTGAAATTGACCAGTCATTTTTTAAAGTTTGGAACAGGTGACTCATTGACGATTTGCCTCCTTGCGTCAAGCAATGATCCTGTTGAAGTTGGTCATGATCTTGGCTTAGCCCTGATCACCACCACCTACAGGTACAACGGTACCTGTCATGTACGATGACTCATCAGAAGCAAGGAACAGAATCGCATTCACTTGTTCCTGAATGGTGCCATAGCGACCCAAGAAGGTACGATCAATGGTTTGATCGACCACTTGTTGCATCCACTCTTTTTCAGATTCTGAAAGTGGGTTGGCATTACGTGGCACTTTACGTGGTGGCGCTTCTGTACCGCCAGTTGCAATAGCATTCACACGAATACCATCTTTGGCATGTTCAAAGGCGAGGGAAGCGGTTAAACCGTTTACACCACCTTTAGACGCCGAATATGGCACGCGGTTAATACCACGTGTTGCAATTGAAGATACGTTTACAATGGTACCTTTCTGGTTTTTCACCATTTCAGGCAATACTGCGCGGCAGCACCACATAGTAGGGAACAATGAACGATTCACTTCTTTGATAATTTCTTCTTCAGAAAATTCTTCAAAAGGTTTCATCCAAATTGCACCGCCTACGTTGTTGATGAGCACATCAACACGACCATAGGTTTCAAGTGCTTTAGCAACCACAGATTCTGCACCTGCAAAAGTTTCAAGGTTGGCTTTTACGGTTACTGCATCGCCACCGTGTTCTTCAATTTCGGCCAACACTTCTTCTACATAGGGAGAAAGGTCTGCCATAACCACTTGGGCACCTTCACTTGCCACTTGTAAAGCCACACCGCGACCAATGCCTTGAGCGGCACCAGTCACGATTACAACTTTGTTTTCAAATCTTTTTGTGCGATTCATTTTATTCTCCGACTGCGTTTATTGAATGTCTAACAAACTTAGTTGGCAGAGAATTTTTCAAATAAGAAGCTAGCAGGTTTAACGCCTTCAGCATCTAACCAACCGCGTACCGCTTCTACCATTGGTACTGGACCACATAAGTAGATGTCTACATCACCACCGTTAAGCCATTCGTTTTCAATATGACCTGTAACATAACCCTTACGCTCATGTGCAGATTCTGGATTTGCCACTACAGTGCGGTACTCGAACCAAGAGAATTTTTCTTGTAGTTCGTTTAATTTTTCAATTGCAACCAAGTCAAAGTCATTGGTCACACCAAAAACTAAACGTACAGGGTGCTCAGAACCTTTTTCTTCAAGTACTTGGAGCATAGACATAAATGGTGCGATACCTGTACCACCTGCTAACATCACTACAGGGCGTGCTACATTACGTAAGTAGAAGCTACCAAATGGACCCGTAAAGGTCATTTTGTCGCCAGCTTTGGCATTTTGGCTTAAGAATTCGCTCATTTTGCCGTTTGGTACGTTACGTACTACAAAACCAGTTAAGCGGTTACCAGGCTTAGAGCTGAAAGAATATGAACGGGTTTCTGTTGTACCAGGAATACCCACATTCACGTATTGACCTGCAAGGAAGTGAATGTCTGGTTGACCTTCATCTAACTGAATGTCAAAAGTAATGGTCGAGTCAGATAAGTTTTCGACACGAGCCAAAGTACCTTCAAATGCATGAATTTCAGTTTTACATACATCAGAAGTTGCTTGAATTTGGAATACTGCGTCAGAAGTTGGTTTACATTGGCATGCAAGAATGTAGCCTTGTTCAGCTTCTTCTGGTGTCAATGCATCTTCAATATAAGTTTCTTCAGGCATGTCATACGAACCTGATTCACAAAACGCACGGCACGTTCCACATGCACCGTCACGGCAGTCCAAAGGAATATTGATCTTTTGACGGTAAGCTGCGTCTGACAGTGTTTCACCATCTGTAACAGAAATAAAACGTGTAACGCCATCTTCAAATTGAAGTGCAACATTGTGGTTTGACATGGCTGAATATCCTATATAAATCTTTGAAACTAGACCTTTCAGCCAAGATTCCATCTGGCTGAAAGGTTTTTACCTTGCTGTAAATGAATACAGTCTTAGAGGTGGTAGATATCGATTACTTGGTTGATGTAATCGTTTTTCAGCACCACGTACTTGCTTAAAATTTGCGGTTTGTCGCCAGAAAAATCGATTTCATAGCGTGACATACCAAAGTAGCTGTAGTTAGTTTTGTAACGGAAACTTAAAGTGTTCCAGTTAAAACGTACAGTGACTTTATCGCCATCACGTTCAACAATTTCAATGTTGCTGATGTTGTGGCTTGTGCGTGTATCTGGCATGGTTGCAGATGAACGCTCAGTTTTGATACGGAACACACGGTCTTCTAAACCTTGACGGTCTGGATAGTAAATCAAAGAGATTTCAGACTGTGGATCTTGAGTTAAACGGTCATCGTCATCCCAAGCTGGCATCCAGAAAGAAGCAGTAGGAGCGTAGCACTGTAACCACTCATCCCATTGCTCATCATCTAAAAAGCGAGCTTCTTGATAAAGGAACTGCGCAACTTTTTCTAAAGTGATGTCGCTCATGCGTTTTCTCCTTCAGTAGATGCCGCAATTTCTTTTTCAGTTGCGATGCCTTGTTTGATGAGTTCTAACCAGTGTTGGTGCTGAGCAAGGTATAAACCTTCGTCTTCAGTTTTAATACCAGACAGTTTTGGTTTTAAACCAATTTCGTTGGCTGCATCGTCTGGACCTTGGATCCAATGCTTAGAACCACGGCACATATCGTTCCACTCAAGTGCGATACCTGCGTAACCTGCTTGACATGCACGGAATTCTTCAAGATCGTCTGGGGTTGCCATACCTGATGCGTTAAAGAAATCTTCGTATTGACGGATACGGCGTGCGCGTGCTTCTGGCTCTTCACCTACAGGTGCGATACAGTAAATTGTCACTTCAGTCTTATCTACAGACAGCGGACGTAACACACGAATTTGTGAACCGAACTGATCCATGAAGTACACGTTTGGATAGATACACAAGTTACGTGAACGCTCGATCATCCATTTCGCCATTGCTTCACCGAATTGCTCGGTGTATTCATCTTTCTTGGCAAAGTTAGGACGGTCTTCTGGGTTAGCCCATTGAGTCCAAAGGAGCATGTGACCATTTTCAAAGCCGTAAGAACCACCGCCTTGTTTGCCCCATGAACCTGCGCTCATTGCACGGATGTTATCGCCAGCTTCTTTTTCTTTACGTTGCTGAGTTGTTGCAGCGTAGTTCCAGTGTACTGCAGACACGTGGTAACCATCGGCACCGTTTTCAGCAGTTAACTTCCAGTTACCTTCATAGGTGTAAGTCGAAGAACCACGTAAAACTTCAAGACCTTGTTGAGATTGACCCACAATCATGTCAATGATTTTAGTCGCTTCGCCTAGGTATTCTTCTAAAGAAGGAACATCTGGGTTTAAGCTACCAAACAAGAAACCTTTATAGCTTTCAAAGCGGGCAACTTTTTTCAAGTCGTGTGAACCGTCTTTGTTAAAGCAATCTGAATAACCTGCATCTGCTGGGTCTTTTACTTTTAACAACTTACCAGAGTTGTTGAAAGTCCAACCGTGGAATGGGCAAGTATAAGTTGCTTTGTTACCACGCTTGTAACGACATAATTGTGCACCACGGTGTGAACACGCATTGATCATGGCATTCAATTCGCCATTGCGGTTACGCGCAATGATGATTGGCTGACGACCAATGTAAGTGGTGTAGTAGTCATTGTTGTTTGGAATTTGGCTTTCATGTGCCAAATAAACCCAGTTGCCTTCAAAAATGTATTTCATTTCTAGGTCAAACAGGGCTTGGTCTGTGAATACTGAACGGTGTAATTTAAATTCACCAGATTCAAAATCATCAACCAATAATTCGTCAATACGGTCTAAGTGGCTAGTATTGATAACAGGAATACGAGGCATGTCCTTTCTCCGACTTTCCAAGGAGGGCAGTCATCGGGATGGGGCAACGACCACATCCCGATTCCATTTCAAATTATGCGCTTGCGCGGCGACGTTCAACTTCAGTAGAAGGAACGCCAGCTTGATCTTTCTGAAGAACAATGTTGAACTGGATGTGTTTGAAAGGACCTTTCAGACCACGTTTTGCAATTTCAGCTTCATCAGTCACGTCAACCGCAGTTGCCACCAGACCTTCACGAGTCGCGAATGCAAAGTCATCCCACAGGTATTGGTCGCCTTCAATATTGAATTGAGTAGTCAGCTTGCGGTAACCCGGTGCAGATACGAAGTAATGTACGTGCGATGGACGGTTACCGTGACGGCCTAGCTTGTCCAGTACAAACTGAGTTGTACCTTCTGGAGGGCAGCCATAACCCACTGGCATTGTCGTCAATGCAGTATATTGACCATCGGCAGCGGTAATGATGCTGCGACGCAGGTTAAAGTCAGACTGTGACTTGTCAAAGAATGAGTAGTTGCCCAGGCTGTTGGCATGCCAGATTTCAACTTTAGCACCTTCAACACGGTTGCCGTCAGTATCAGTCACTGTACCTTCAATGATCAGCGTCGGGATTTTGCCTTCTTCAGAACCATCGTCCATACGCGCAAAGCTTACTGTTTCAGGTGCGCCAGAGACATAAAGTGGACCTTCAATCGTACGTGGCGTACCGCCAGTAATGCCTGCTTTAGCATCCGCTTCATCAGCACGTAAGTCTAGGTAGTGTTCCAGACCCAAACCTGCAGCCAATAAACCTAATTCGTTCGCTTGACCGGCATCAGTAAAGTATTCCAGACCTTTCCACAGTTCTGACTGAGAAATATCAAGATCTTCGATCGCTTGGAAAAGGTCACCCAATAAACGCACAACAACTTGTTGTACACGTTCATCTACAGGGCCTGTCGCTGTATCAACGTTCATTTGCTTAACTAATGCATCAATTTCTTGGCGATTCATTTTCATTCTCCTTGGAGGTGTGCTTTGGTGGCGAATATCTCTGGACTAAAAACGAGATAATTGGCTGCCACTTTCCTTGTTTACTTGGTTTGCTAAATGTTTACTTTGGTGCTGGAGTAAGGTGCTTACTCCAGTTTCCGAATTAAATCAGGTGTCATCTTCACGAATTGATGAAGGGTGGCGGTTCAATGCCATCACTTCAATATTCATGTAAGGGTAGAGCGGAAGACCTTGCAGAATGTTGTGCAGTTCTTCATTGCTCTCAACATCAAAAATACTGATGTTTGAATATTGGCCAGTAATACGCCAAATATGACGCCATTTACCTTGACGCTGTAATTCCTGCGAATATGCTTTTTCAACGGCTTTAATTTCGTTAGCAGTTTCTGCTGGCATATCCAATGGAATGTTTACATCCATACGTACGTGGAAAAGCATGGGTTTCTCCTAATTACTGACGACGCAAGTTGTCAATTTTGTCTTCATCCAACTCAATACCTAAACCTGCACCTGTTGGAAGGTGTAATTCAAAGTCTTGGTACTGAAGTGGAGTTTTTAAAATTTCTTCGGTCAGCAATAACGGACCAAATAATTCTGTGCCATAAGCTAAATTCTGGAAGGTCGAGAACACATGCGCAGATGCAATCGTGCCGACAGGGCCTTCAAGCATTGTGCCGCCATATAGGTCGATGCCTGCCAACTGTGCAATTGTTGCAACTTCACAACCTTCGATTAGACCCGCAGATTGGGCAACTTTAACTGCAAATACAGATGCAGCATTACGTTTTGCCAATTGATAAGCGCTTTGTGGGCCCATCAATGATTCATCTGCCATGATGGCAATATCAAATTTACGTGTTAAACGCTCCATGGCATCAATGTTGTCAATTGCACATGGTTGTTCAATTAAATCGACACCACCATCTTGTAAAAGCTGGATGCCTTTAATTGCTTCAAGTTCTGACCAAGCACGGTTTACGTCTACACGAATAGAAACGTCTTTACCCAATGCTTGTTTGATTGCCAATACGTGTTCTACATCTTGCTCTACTGGGCGTGAACCGATTTTGAGCTTGAATGTGTTGTGGCGTTTAGCCGCAATCATTTTTTGTGCTTCAGCGATGTCTTTTTCTGTATCGCCAGATGCAAGTACCCATAACACAGGAACCGAGTTGCGTAGGCGACCACCTAAAATTTCACTTAAAGGTTGGTTTAAGCGCTGCGCTTGAATATCTAATAAAGCAGTTTGAATGGCACATTTCGCGAAACGGTTGCCATTGATATTCTTTTTAATGACCTGTAAAGTTTGCGCAACATTCAAGCCAGCTAAAGTTTTTAGCAATGATGCGAAATATGTTTCGATATTGGTTTTTACGCTTTCTGGGCTTTCTTCACCATAGCCCAAGCCGCCAATCGTGGTTGCTTCGCCCCAGCCAACAAAACCATCTTCAGTGGTGATTTTGACTAATACAAGGGTTTGGGTTTGCATGGTTGCAACCGCCATCTTGTGTGGGCGGATGGTTGGTATTTCCACCAGCAAAGTTTCTACTGACTTATACATGGTTTGCCCTTCATATCATTGCTTTATTACAGTTATGTGATATACCTTAAAAGAATAAATTGCATTGGTCGAAGATCAAATATGCATTTTTTTATACTTAAAAGGTATTTTGAGCTATGGAACTCAGGCATTTACGTTATTTTGTTGCTGTTGTAGAAGAGCAAAGTTTCACCAAGGCAGCAGAAAAACTCTTTATTGCTCAACCACCTTTGAGCAGACAGATCCAAAATTTAGAACAAGAGCTTGGAATTCAACTATTTGAGCGTGGAAGTAGACCGCTTAAGACCACCGAAGCAGGCCAATTCTTTTACCAACATGCCGTTAAACTTTTGTCTAATGCGGAAGAAATCAAGTCGATGACAAAACGTGTCGGTATTGCTGGTCGTACTGTGACTATTGGCTTCGTTGGTTCTTTATTGTTCGGATTATTGTCAAGAATTGTGTATTTGTTTAAGCAGCAGCATCCGCATTTAAAAATAGAAATGGTGGAAATGACCACCAATGACCAGATTCAAGCCTTAAAAGAAGGACGTATAGATGTCGGATTTGGTCGTTTGCGTATTTCCGATCCTGCGGTGAAACGCATACTGTTGCGTGAAGAAAGATTAATGGTTGCGGTGCATTCAAGTCATCCTTTTGCGATGCAAAAAGAAGGGGTGTATTTGGCCGATGTCGTTGATCAGCAACTATTTTTATATCCGAATCACAACAAACCGAACTTCTCTACGCAAATTCGTGGCGTGTTTTCTGAGTATGGACTAGAACCAAGGAAAATTCGTGAAGTACGAGAACTGCAACTGGCTTTAGGCTTTGTTGCAGCAGGTGAAGGGGTGTGTCTGGTGCCTGAAAGTGCAGAAAATATTCATTTGGCACATTTGCACTTTATACCTTTATTAGATGATGCGGCGGTGAGTCCAGTCTTTATGGCTATTCGTAACATGGATGAAAGTGAAGATATTCGTTCTTTATTTGACTGTATCTATCAAGTCTATGACTTGGAAGCTGTGACCTATGACCGTAATGTTTTCTAATAAATTTAATTTAAATCAATGGTTTGAAAATTAAATCGCACATCAATTTATCATGCTATTTATTTGTATTTGCCGTCATTTGAATTAGAGAGAAAAACTTTTTCACTCTTTCAGATGACGGCATTTTTTATACACTTTCTATTTTATTTTTATAAATATCAATAATTTATATTTTCTTAGACTTTTTAGGTATGTATCCATGCCTATTCAGTTTTGGACAAATTTTAACTTCTTATTCATTGTGTGCATCTGAGTTGGAGTAACGGACTTCACAATTAGGAGGTGAAGCAAGATGCAAAGCAATAAAATTAATATCAATACCTTGATTGATGATGCCAAGTTCACGCCATTTCATTGGGGCGTATTGTTTTGGTGTCTGATGATCATTATTTTTGACGGTTATGATTTAGTCATTTATGGGGTTGCATTGCCGCTGCTCATGCAAGAGTGGGCTTTAAGTGCAGTTCAAGCTGGCTTACTGGCTAGTACCGCATTATTTGGCATGATGTTTGGTGCGATGACCTTTGGTACGCTTTCTGACAAATTGGGGCGTAAAAAGACCATTATGATTTGTGTGGCTATTTTCAGTGGCTTTACATTCTTAGGTGCGTTTGCAAGCAATCCAGTTGAATTTGGTATTTTACGTTTCCTTGCTGGGCTTGGTATTGGCGGTGTAATGCCAAACGTTGTGGCCCTTATGACAGAATATGCGCCAAAGCGTATTCGTAGTACTTTGGTTGCGCTGATGTTTAGTGGTTATGCCATTGGCGGTATGACTTCAGCATTGTTGGGTGCATGGTTAGTGCCAGAGTTTGGCTGGAAAATCATGTTCTACATCGCAATTATTCCATTGGTAACTTTACCGTTAATTTGGAAATTCTTGCCTGAGTCACTTATGTATTTGACCAACAAGAAAGAAATTGAGCAAACCCGCAGTATTGTGCAAAAAATTTCGCCAAGCCAACAATTAAATGGTGACACTGAGTTTGTACTGAATGAAGTGACTAAAGGCGATGAAGCACCTGTAAAAGCATTGTTCCAGCAAGGTCGTATGTTCAGTACCTTCATGTTCTGGATCGCATTCTTCATGTGCTTGTTAATGGTTTATGCTTTGGGCAGCTGGTTACCAAAATTAATGATCCAAGCGGGTTATTCATTGGGCGCAAGTATGATCTTCCTATTCGCACTGAATATTGGTGGCATGATTGGCGCAATTGGTGGTGGTGCATTGGCTGACCGCTTCCATATCAAAAAAGTACTCACCATTATGTTTATCTGTGGCGCAGCAGCATTAATTCTGCTTGGCTTTAACAGTCCACAAATTGTGTTGTACACCTTAATTGCAGTTGCTGGTGCAGCAACCATTGGTTCACAAATCTTGCTTTATACTTTCGTCGCACAATATTACCCATCTACTGTACGTTCTACAGGTATGGGCTGGGCATCAGGTATTGGTCGTATCGGCGCGATCGTTGGACCAGTCTTAACTGGCGCATTATTGACCATGAATTTACCGCACCAAATGAACTTCTTTGCTATTGCGATTCCAGGTGTAATTGCTGCTTTAGCGATCTTCATGGTGAATTTAAAAGCTTCAGTAGATGCGAAAGCCCTTGCAGAGCCTGCGGTAGAAAGCAATCCAATTGCACAAAAAGCAACCCAATAATTTCTATACCTTTCAATTAATCTTTCGTCATCAATGATATAGATCGCCATCGTAAGCGATGGTGATCTGTTGCTAGAATTTGATGGCACAATAACAAGCGAGTTTAGGATGAACGCGAAAACATTAACCCAATCTTTAAATTTTCAATCTACAACGGTTCGACCAACAATGCAGCGCACGCTCATGATGAGCATGATTGCATTGAGTATGGGCGGTATGAGTGTTGCAGCTCAGGCGCAGACCCAACAGCAAACGGAAATTGAGCAACTTAGACAGGAAGTTCAAGCTTTACGTGGTCTGATAGAACAGCAAAAAGTACAAAATACGCAAACAGCAAATGCAATTGCCAATGTACAACGCAGTTCAGCAAGCCCGAGTCCAATTCTGAAAACAGCCAAAGGTGCTGAGTTCAACTTATATGGTAATGTGCGTTTAGATGCGTCTTATCAGGTTGAGGGTAGTAGCCGAGATTTGCCATATAACCACATTAATGCAGTGGCGTTAGAAGGTAATAATGAAAGTAGTGATCGTTTAAGATCAACACTTTCTGCTACACGTTTAGGTTTGGATTTCAAAAGCCCTGTGGGTGAACAAGACGTAAAAGGTAAAATTGAAGTCGATTTCTTGGGCGGTTCTAATTTTGATAACTTACGTATTCGTCATGCTTACTTAAATTATGGCAACTGGTTAATTGGTCAAACTTGGTCAAACTTTGCCATTCCAGACTATATGCCAGAAACCATTGATGCGTTGGCATTTGTAGGTGGTGCTGTAAAACGTACACCTCAGGTACGTCATACTACAAAATTTAGTCCACAAACTAATTTGGTGGTGGCTGCTGAAGACCCTAAAGATGCCACAATTAGCCAGCGTTTACCTGCATTAACTGCGCGTTTAAATCATCAATTTGCAGATAATTTAAATCTCAGCGTACGTGCGATGGGACATGAAAAACGTGTCAATTCTGATGAAGAAATAGCTTGGGGCGTCGGTGTCGGTGCAAAATATGATGTTGTACCGGGCACAACTTTAAAAGCCGATTATTACCATGTAAAAGGTGATAGCAGCTTTGTATCATTCACCAACAAAGGTGTTGTTGCTCAGGCAGATGGCAGTCTTCTTCAAAGTGAATTTGACTCAATCATGGTCGGTATTACACAAAAGTTTGGTGACAAAGTGCATGGCACTTTGGGTTATGGTTATATGAGTTTTGACAAAGACCCTAACTATATTGCAGCAACGAAAGACACAACCACGATTAACAAAGACTTATGGCAAGCTTGGGCAAACGTATTCTATAGCCCACGTAAACCGTTAAGCTTTGGTTTAGAATATGTTTATGGTGAGCGTGAAGCATTTGGTGAAGCAGCAAATGGCAGCAAAACAGGTGAAGATAACCGAATCAATGCAGTCGCAATTTATAACTTCTAAAATAGCCCTGTAAATCACAAAAGAGCTGAGCCAAAACTCAGCTCTTTTTTATTGTCGGGTGATCGGCTCTGTAATTTTAGGCATGAGTATATTGGGTGATGTGTTGCTGTATTACCGCAGACAAAACATCCAGTGCAGTCGCAATATCAC
The DNA here is from genome assembly GCF_013390985.1 of Acinetobacter sp. Swhac1. Taxonomy (NCBI): domain Bacteria; kingdom Pseudomonadati; phylum Pseudomonadota; class Gammaproteobacteria; order Moraxellales; family Moraxellaceae; genus Acinetobacter; species Acinetobacter sp. Swhac1. The sequence continues at coordinate 28,634 of NZ_JACASN010000015.1, forward strand.
TGTTCCAAGCAAAAGAACAGTTTAAACGAATAAAGTTCTGGCTGACCTGTTCAGAACGGAACAACTGACTTGGCGCAATGCCAATCTTATTTTGAATCAATTGCTGATAAATCGTATAGCCATCTATATATGCAGGCAGTTCAATCCATAAAAAGTAACCACTAGAATAGTAGTGAATTTTACAAGCTGGGTTTAAGCGCTGTTTCAATTGCTGATAAAACACTTTTTTATGTTTTTCCAATTGTTTGCGTAATTGACGCAAATGTTTTTCATAATGATGATGCGAAAGAAAATCCACCAAAGTATTTTGCAGTAAGGGACTTGCAGAAACCGTGCTCATGAGTTGCAAATGCTGAATAGCATTGGAAAATTGACCTGCATAAACCCAACCGACCCGCACAGCAGAACCCAAAGTTTTAGAAAAAGAAGCGCAATGCAGTACACGTTGTTGTCGGTCAAAATACTTCATGGGTAGCGGTTTTTGCGTTCCGTAATACAATTCTTGATAGACATCATCTTCAATTAAATACACTTGATATTCTTCAAGCAAACTCGCAATGCGTTGCTTAATTTCATCTCTGACACTAAAGCCAATAGGATTATGGATATTCAACATCAACCAGCTGACTTTAATCGGGTATTGTTTTAAGGCTTGTTCAAATGAGTCTAAATCGAAACCTGAAACGGGGTGTTCTGGAATGGTAATCACCTGTAAACCAAGACGTTCAGCCGCTTGCCATGCACCATAAAATATAGTTTCTTGTAATAGAATAAAATCTCCAGGTTTGGTCAAAGCTTGTAATGACAAATTGAGCGCATCTAATGCGCCAGATGTAATGACAATGTCATTTGCATGGGTGGGTATGCCTTGTAAACAGTAGCGATTTGCAATTATGGTTCTTAATTCATAATTGCCCGGTGGCATGTGGTCGTGGCTAAAATAACTGCTTTTTCGCTTGGCGTGCTGCGCTAAAATTTGCATTAACTTTGGGTTAAACAGTAATTCTGCATTGGGAAAGGCAGAGCCTAAAGGACTGACATCTGCAGACTGAATTGATTTTAAATAGCCAAAGACCAAAGAGTTCATTTGAATATGTGCATTTAAACTCAAACTGCTTGGTACAGGTCGTTCAGTTTGATTGAGACGTTCTGCGACATAAAACCCCGACTTTTGTTTAGCGTAAACCAATCCCTGAGCTTCAAGTTCTTGATAAGCGTTTAGCACGGTCATTAAGCTATAACCACTGATTTGTGATTGTTCTCTTAACGAAGGTAACTTGCTATGTGCTTTCCATGCACCATTTTCAATGAGTTGCCGAATGTTCAACGCCAATTGTTCAGATTTATACATGGTATGACTCAAGCATTTTTTGCAGCTGTTACTTATTTTGATCTATTTTTAGGTTTAAAACATTAAATAATTTCTGTTTTTATAACAGATTGGCATGTATCTAAAATCAACTGTTATAGTTTTTAATGAATATTTTGTATCTACAGCAATGCTTTAGAATTTTACATAATCTGTATATCCCCATAATCTGGCTAGATTGGAGTCGATATGCAAGAAGATAACTCACGCAAACCACAGAAATATGCCGATAGCAGTATTTCAGACAAAGCATTTAAGCACATGATTATTTGGTTTACCGTGTATGTAGCTTTATTTTGTATCGGCGTGGCTGTTGTGGTGAATTTAGATAAGTTCTAAACAGTTTTTGAATAACAGCACACCTATAATCGCTTCAAGATATGAAAAACATTCATTTGAATTTTAATGAATGTTTTTTTTGTTTATAAAAGAGATCGTAAGCGCATAACTCAAAAGCAATAAAGATCGCAAAAATAACGGAATAGGCGTAAATTATAACTTTATCAGTAAAGCATTTGTGGTTGCAATGATTTCGAGTTGGGTGCTCTTTACCTTAATGGCTGCATTTATGCAGGCATGGCGCAATGCCTTTCAAAAACAACTCAGCACAAGTGTAGATGTTTATGGCGTGACTTTGGCACGTTTTATTTTTGCCTTGCCTTTTGCATTGGCGTATTTAAGCATTTTACAATGGCAGCAGCCTGTACAAGCAAAACTGCATTTTAGTTCGATGTTTTGGCTGTATATCATTATTGCAGCAGTGTGTCAGATTTTAGCCACAGCTTTAATGGTAAAACTGTTTCAACAGAAAAATTATGCGGTGGGTGTCGGACTTGCCAAAAGTGAAGCAGTTTTAGCCGCAATTGTAGGCGTGATTTTCCTACAAGAACATTTAAGCGCATTGGCTTGGTTAGGTGTTGCGATAGGCGGTATTGCGGTATTTCTACTGAGTAAAGGCAATCAACGTAGTGATTTTTCATTCACAACTTTAGCCATTGGAATCGGTAGTGGACTCAGCTTTGCGGTGACTTCTTTATTGGTGCGTGAAGCCAGTCTAGAGCTGGATTTCTTACCGTTTATTCACCGCGCTGCATGGGTTTTGGTTTGGGTCATTGGTTTTCAATGCTGTATTTTATTGGTGTATTTGGGTATGTTTAAACGGCATACCTTATATGCCATGTGGCAGCGGGTGGGATTAACTTTTAAAGTGAGCGTCTGCAGTTTTTTAGCATCACTAGGTTGGTTTAGTGCCATGAGTATGCAAACTGTAGCGATTGTGAAAACACTCGGACAAATTGAAATATTATTCAGCTTACTAATTTCAGCCTATTTCTTTAAAGAAAAACTTGCTCGTACCGATCATTGGGGATTGGGATTGGTCGTGCTTGCGGCAATGTTGGTGATTTGGGCGTAGGGTTATATTTCAAAGCTATGTAATTTCAAATTCATGTTATATCCTTTGCATTTGATTTAAGAATCTCAGAAATATAAAAATAAAGATTCTCTATCCGTACAATCTCGTTAGAATACTCACAGCGTATCTTAGAGAATTGTCATGTCTAAACCACAGCAAAAGCAAAAAAACTCAGCCTTGGCAGAATTGATAGAAGAACAAAAACTGCTCTGTGAAGAATTTGGTTCAGCCTATATTGCAGTGAGTGGCGATGATGTTGTCGCAGTTGCAGTCCAGACCTTAAATAAAGACCCAATTGTGGGCTTGCGTAAAGCGCCAGAAGGTGAAGAAAAAGTCGCGTGGTACATTTATGGCGGTGAATTGGGTGAAGATGAAGTGAACTTTGAAACCATGCCTGTGCGCGAGTTGCAAGATATTTTGCCTGACGTGCTTCCATATCTGGCTTTAGAACAAGGCTACCGCTTTATGATTGATGCTGATGACTATGAAGATGTCTGGAAAGAAGGCGATGAGTCTTAAGCTTATGCGCATGTCGAACATGGCAAAAATATCGGTGAGCATTATGCTTGGACTGCAAAGTCTGAGCGTAATGGCACAAGGTATTCAAGCGCAGCAGTTGGCACTTGAAGCATCATCTACACCTATTACAATTCCACATACATCCAATGGGTTGACCCAAACACAATATCAAGATTTGTTAAATCAATACACGCAAATTGTGAATGACAGCAAAAAAATATTGGATGATCCTACGAGCCAAGCAACGGCAGAACAACAAAAACAGGCATTTTGTGCACGCTATCACGCCTATAAAAATATTGCTGAAATTTCCGAGTACAATCCAAACTTGTATCCTGCACCTGTGATGTTAATGGTGGCAAAGCGTTATTTAGAACAGCAGCACAACAGTTTCACGGCTTCAGGTATGACTGAACAAGTTTTTTGTGCAGGAGCTACATCTAAATAGTGTGATCTGCCTTATAAGTGAATAGCAAATTTAAAGATTGAAGATGCAGGCGTATAAAACCCCAAAAACTGGGGATTCCTTTTAAGCAGATTGTGAGGTCATACTTCATTTTTTATCAATTTTCATGCAAAACTAACTTTGCAAAGACTGTAGAATCTTTTAACTTGCAGGTAGTGAACTGAGGGATAGGCGACACAGATGAAATGGGATGAAATTGGCGAGCAGCCTTGTTCGATTGCACGAACCTTGTCGGTGATTGGTGACCGTTGGACGATGCTGATTATTCGTAATGCCTTTATGGGCATGCGTCGCTTTGATGATTTTCAACAACATTTGGGCGTAACGCGGCATGTATTGTCAGATCGTTTAAAGCGTTTGGTGGAACATGAAATTTTAGTCAAAGTGCCTTATGTAGAGCGCCAAGAACGTTTTGAATATAAATTGACAGAGAAGGGCTTGGAGCTTTATCCCTTAATGCTGTCTATGGCAAATTGGGCAGATAAATGGATGGATCAAGGTTTAGGTAAGCCTGTGGAATACATCCATAAAAATTGTGCTAAGACGTTTCAACCTGTCGTGGTATGTTCGGAATGTGGTGAAGAACTGCATGCCAAGCAAGTAAAACCACATTTTACCCCAGTGTATTATCAGTACATCCAAGCACAGCAGAATTTAAAACAAGCCTAAATCAGTGCTGTATTAATCAGCAACAGTTTGTCTATAAGCAGTTGGCTGGTTTAGGAATACCCGCTAAACGACTTAAATGCCGTGCCACCAAACCTGTATTAAATTTTTCCTGCAAAACAGCGTTGTTAATCTCTGGGCTTACAGTTTTCATTAAAAATTTGATTAAAGGACGGGTTGCAGGTGAGTGTCCAAATTGCTGATAAAATTGGCGTACAGCGTGCAAAACTTCAAAATGCCAAGCTGTGAGTTCAAGCTCTAAACTTTGCGCCAATTCTTGCGCCACTTGTTCATTCCAGACAGTGTAATCCAGCAAATGTCCATCTTGATCTAATTCTAGTGTCATCTCTTGTTTCATTCACCCTTAAAAATGCTTTGCATTGGTTTCATATCATTACGGCTTGCTATTTTAAGCTGATACAGCGCTGATGTGCTAAGCACAGCGTTGCAAAAGCTGCATAATTAATCGGCTGTACATTTTCCGCCAAATGACCATTCAATATTTCTGCATCATTTTCCAGTACATATATTTTGTCTAGCTGGGCACAGAGTGGATGTTGCTGATGCAATACCGCATCACCCATAAGTACAACGCTGTCTTGCGGAGCATACAAGGCATTTAGCTCTGCTAAAATTGTTGCGGTGCTATCAAAGCTCGCTTGGATTAAAAATAAATTTGCGTCAGACATGCTTTTCTCTTTAGATGTTTAGATATGGTCAAATGATCAATCAGATTGTTAAACCACCGATCAACCTACCAATATAAAACTCGATCAAAGGTTTGAATCAGCTCCCGATTCAGTTCCACCCATTCAATTTCATGTACCGTATTTTTGATAAACGGCGAGTTAGCATGTTTATTTTCAATCAAAATTGGGCTGAGGTCATAAAACTCAAAGCTATCGACCAAATTGGATGCCACTTTAAAAGCATGTTTTAGTGAATCAAATGCCAGTTCCGACTGTAATAGGCTTAATGCCGCATCTTGTAATAACACTTTGACTTCACAACCAAAAGTTGCCAGTACCATTGTTGCAGACAAGCTTTCATGCACTTGTAAGCTGTTTAAATTGGCCTGACGTAAAACCACGAGTACAGTTTTCACACAATTTACCTTTTAAATGCAACAGATTTACAAAATGAATCGCTTAAAATTGAATCAGGCGTTTTGTGCTTTGCACTGCATCGGCCAGTTCGCCCAAGCCAACCAATTCAAAGCCTGCGGCTAAATTGTGTTGGCTCAGTTGATGGCGTTTGGCATTGTCTGCATCGCTAATACCACGTGCCAGTGCGGCACTTACACATACGGGTAAACGAATAGACAATTTTTGCCATTCTGTTTTGAGGTTGCGTTGATCATCGGGTACCCATTGCAACTCATTCGCTACAGCAACGCCATCTTGATAAAAAAACACACGAAAAGCCTCATTTTTCTGTTGTAAGGCTTGAGCAAGACCGAGTGCATGCCATGCATGAATAGAGGTTGGTGCGGAGGTTATTAGTAATAAGGTGCTCATCAAAATTCACTAATGCAATGTGCCAAGGCGCATTCAGACTTTATAAAAAAAGGTAGTATAAATGATTTTAGTGACTGGTGGTTTAGGCTTTATAGGCTCACACATTGCATTAAGCCTAATGGCTCAAGGGCAAGAGGTCATTATTGTAGATAATTTATCCAATGCAAGTATGCAGACCTTAGAGCGACTTGAATATATTGCAGGGCGTTATGTGCCTTTTGCCAAATTAGATGTAAGAAACACGCCTGCGCTGAACAAAGTCTTTGAACAATATTCGATTACTGCGGTGGTGCATTGTGCAGGGTTTAAATCTTTAGAAGAATCGGTGCTTAAACCACTGGAATATTATAACGATAACGTCAGTTGTATTATGAGTTTATTGCGTTCTATGCAACGTACAGGCGTGCGTCGTTTGGTGCATCTTTCAAGTATCGCGGTCTATGGTAAGTCGGGATTGAGTCTGGAAGAAAGCCAGAGCTTTAATTACACCTATGCCAATCCGTATGTGAAATCTCAGCAGATGGTTGAAGAAATCATCCGCGATACTTTTAGAACCGATAATGAATGGAATATTGCTATTTTGCGCTTGAGTAATATAGCAGGTGCATTTGAACACGGCATTTTAGGTGAAGTCGTTGCTCCGTTACCTAAAAATATTATTCCTTTGGCGATGCAAGTCGCAGTACAGCAGCGTGAAGCGATTGAATTACGTCAGCAAGCTAATACTGCAGATCAAACTGTAGAACGTAGCTTTGTGCACGTACTCGATGCCTGTGATGCTGTGATTGCAAGCCTGCATTGGTTATTTGAGCAAACGCATAGCTGTGAAGCTTTTAATATTGCGGGAGAAGTGGTTTCAATTCAACAATTACTTGCACGTATTAGTGAAGTCACTGACACTGAAATTGCTACAGTTCCTGCAATTCATTATGAATATCCTGAGTTAGATCAGTTAGGTGCAGTCGTAGATAAGGCACAACAATATTTACACTGGCAGCCAAAACGTAGTCTGGAAAAAATGCTAGAGGATGAATGGCGTTTTTATCAAAATACGCTTAAGCATTAAAAGTAAGCGCTATAAAATTCGTTGAGATGCGATTCACGAAGCCTCATAGCTGAAACAGATACAATGCAACGGAATTATTGATAATAATTATCATTTACTAGGCTGTCTGTTTTTTATAAGATCGAGATAAGAGCACATGACATCATTGAAATCACGAAGGAATGAGGCTGAACATGCAAACACGTATTGAACATGACACCATGGGTGAGGTTGAAGTTCCGAATGACGCGCTTTGGGGCGCACAAACTCAGCGCAGCTTACAAAATTTTAAAATCGGCAATGAGCGTTTACCACGCGCCATGATTCGCGCTATGGGTTTGGTTAAAAAAGCTGCGGCAATAACCAATGCAAACTTAGGGCAAATCCCTCAAGAGTTGGCGCAGTACATTGTCGGTGCAGCAGATGAAGTCATTGCAGGGCAGTGGGACAGTCAATTTCCTTTGGTGGTGTGGCAAACAGGTTCGGGTACGCAAAGTAACATGAACTGTAATGAAGTGATTGCCAATATCGCCAATCAAAAACTGGGGAATCCTTTAGGTGCACAAAAGCCTGTACATCCGAATGATCATGTCAACCGCGCCCAATCGACCAATGATTCTTTTCCAACTGCAATTCATGTGGCAGCGAGTTTGCAAATTAATGAACTGCTCATTCCTGCAGTAAAGAGTTTGCGCGATACGTTGCATGCGAAAAGTGAAGAATTTTCTGAAATTGTCAAAATTGGACGTACACATTTACAAGATGCGACACCATTAACTTTAGGGCAGGAATTTAGTGGCTATGTATCGCAGCTAGATCATGGTTTAAAGCGTTTGGAACAGGCTTTAACAGGCTTGTATGAGTTGCCGCTTGGTGGTACAGCAGTCGGTACAGGCTTAAATGCACATCCTGATTATGCGGTACAGGCAGCGGAGCAATTGGCACAGCTTACAGGCTTAGCTTTTGTGACTGCACCAAATAAGTTTGAGGCTTTGGCAGGGCGTGATGCTGCAGTATTTGCTTCGGGTGCATTAAAAACTTTGGCGGTGAGTTTAAATAAAATTGCCAATGATATTCGCTGGTTAGCCAGTGGCCCGCGTTGTGGTTTTGGTGAGTTGCGTATTCCAGAAAATGAACCTGGTTCAAGTATTATGCCGGGTAAGGTTAATCCAACACAAAGCGAAGCGATGACCATGGTAGTTGCACAGGTATTGGGCAATGACACCACGATTAACGTGGCAGGTGCATCGGGCAATTTTGAGCTGAATGTATTTATGCCAGTGATCGCATATAACTTATTGCAATCTATTCAACTCTTGGGTGATGCCTGCAATAGCTTTAATGAGCATTGTGCCGTTGGCATTCAAGCAAACCGTGAAAAAATAGATCACTTTTTGCATGATTCACTCATGTTAGTGACCGCTTTGAATCCTGTAATTGGTTATGAGAATGCAGCGAAGGTGGCTAAAACAGCTTATAAGGAAAATAAAACCTTAAAGCAAGTTGCAGTAGAGCTGAATTTGGTCACAGCAGAGCAGTTTGATGAAGTGGTACGTCCTGAACAAATGATTGCACCGAATACCAAGTAATCAGTTTTAAACAAATTCAAGGTCTGTGTTTGTCTGCTCAAGATGACAGATAAACACAGACTTTGTTTATAAAAATCAGTGAAACTTTGAAGTATTCTTTCTTATTAAAATTATGTTGTGTATAATTACACAATGAACAGCAAAGACATTATTAAGCGTCTTGAGCAGGAAGGCTGGTACAAAGTGGGTGGTAAAGGCGACCATGAAAAGTATAAGCATCCTGAAAAGCCTGGACATGTTGTGGTACCACATCCACGTAAAGATATGCCAATAGGAACTCTACGCAATATATATAAACAGGCTGGTTGGGAGTGGAGGTAAAAATGTTATATCCAGTATATGTTCACAAAGATGAAGATAGCGCATACGGTTTAACCTTTCCTGACTTTGATGGATGCTTTAGCGCAGCAGATGAGATGCAAGATATTCAGCGCATGGCACAGGAAGCGGTTGAAGTTCACTTTGATGGTGAAGATATTCCGTTACCAGAACCATCAAGCCCAGAGCAATGGTTAGGTGATGAGCGATTTGAGGGGGGGTTTTGGTTGTTAGTTGATATTGATACAACAAAAGTAAATACAAAGTCTATTCGTATTAATATCAGCATGCCAGAAGCTTTAGTGAAACGTATTGATGCTGTTGCAAAAAAACAACATTTAAGCCGTTCGGCATTCTTAGCTAAAAGCGCGGAAATGGCGTTGCATTAATCAAGTAAAATATACTAAACCCAGCCTAAATGCTGGGTTTTCTATTGCACCTAATTTGAATGTAGATGGGTAATTCATCCTAATACGATTTTAAATTTATGTGTTGGTGTAAAGACATAATTTGCATAACGGCAGAATAGGCTGCTACAAGGTGCTATCTAAATGTAATAGTTCAAAACCCGTCATTTAGTCGCATTAACCACTTTTAGATGCTTTCTTTTATGTCCGTTCCTTATTCAACTTACATTGATTAAGCTGCCATAATTGCTAGAATACGCAATACTTCAAAATACTGTTTTGCTAAAGTTTTGCATTTATTTTGCAAAATTTAATTTTTTTATAAGCAACTCAATATCTTAACTACGGAAATTTTCAATGCTCTCAATTTATTTAACAGATGTTCAGCAACACGTGCAATTTAAAGATTACCCGGGTGAGCAGCCTGTTAAATTTATCTTGAATTTTAAAAAGATTTTTCCAAGTGTAATGGAGCTTTTACTACCTGTATTGCCTGAAAATGAAAATCTGGAAGAAATGACGTGGGAATCAACCACTGCAGATTTAGAGTTATTTAAATTGCTGCTCAGTGGGTGGGGCGTGATTGAATTACGTTTAAATGCGCTCAGTCAGTTCAAGGGCAAGACATTTGCAGATCAGTTAGTGAAACAAGCCCAACAAAAACGTAAAGATTTCGCCAAAGCACAACAACAATTACAAACTGTGGAGCTAGATTACTTATTTATGCATGAAACACATGCCTTAATTGATGCTGAATTGGTAGAAGTAGGTGAAAAGTTCTATTTGCCAATTTTGCGTGATTTATGGAAAGGCAAAGTATCTACAAAAGTATTGGAAGCGAAGTTTTAAGAACAAACCCATATTAAAAAGCTGTCTCGGCGGCTTTTATTTTTTATAGAATCATACAAGACGATTAGCAACCACTTGCAAATTCAAGATTAATTCAAAATAGCCTAAGCAAAGATTTTAGAAATTTCCTCTCTTAAGAAATAATGCCTTGAATTTTCCTGTAAATCTTTATGCCAATACATCCCCATATTAATTACAGGCAAGTCTACAGGCACATCAAAAATATTCAATTTTTGGCTCATATTCAAATGCTTTAAAATCATTTTAGGAATAGTTAGTATGGCTTGAGGATGCTGCTGTAAAATCTGTAACGCCGTAGAATAGTGCTGACAACGTAAAAAAACCTGCCGTGATAATTGCTTTTGATGCAAATAAATATCTTCTAGCAACATACCAGTACGCCGTGATGAAACCCCAATATGTGCAGAAGATAAATAAAGTGCAGTATTCATTTCTTGTTGTGAACTACAGACCACAAATTGGTCTTGAACTAAGGATTGAAACTGAATTTTATCGCCAAAGTTTTGTTCTAAATCAATTACAAAATCAATTTGTTGTGTTGCTAAATCTGCCAAAACCGTTTTGCGGTCTAATTTGTGGCTCAGAAATTGAATATCCAAGTTCAACTTTTGAAAATGCGCCACCAATTTAGGAAAAATAATCGGTTCAATTTCATCATGGATAGCAATTTTGAGCGATTGCAACATATTCGGCTCAAATTGCTGTTTCTGTATTGCAATACTTTGAATCGCCAACAAGGCATTTTTAATAGTCGGATAAATTTGCTCGGCAAAAGGCGTAGGCAGCATTTTATTGCCACTTCGCACCAGTAAATCATCTTGTAAATGTTGTCTTAAACGCTGCAAAGCATGACTGGCGGCAGATTGGCTAATACACAAAATTTGTGCAGCTTTGGAAATACTGCGCTGCTCATAAATTGCAACAAACATCGGGTATAAATTGATGTCTAAACGATGAAAAACGGTAAGATCAACTTTTGCATTGTTATGAACATGATTCATAGTGTTTTATTGAATTAAATCATTTTGTTCATATTACTTTTCAAGTTAAGGTGTTGTAAAGCAATGAATACAATATTTTAAGGGATTTGAACCATGTTTGAGCTATCTGCACGCGCCAAAGACTATATAGAACGTACCAAAGCCTTTATTGCCAAAGAAATTGAGCCGATTGAAGCTGAATTCTGGGCAGAAGTTCACGAATTAAATCAGGGTGGTGACTGGACTAAATGGCAATGGCCAGCACAATTAGAACAATTAAAAGCCAAAGCCAAAGCTGCAGGTTTATGGAATATGTTTTTACCTTGTCCAGAATTAGGACAAGGTTTGTCGGTACAAGAATATGCACACATTGCAGAGTTGAGTGGACGCAGTTTGATTGCGCCAACCGTATTTAACTGTAATGCACCCGACAGCGGCAACATGGAAGTTTTATGGCGCTATGGTTCTGAAGCACAAAAGGCAGAATGGCTGACACCGCTGCTTGAAGGTAAAATTCGTTCTGTGTTTTGTATGACTGAACCTGCAGTGGCTTCAAGTGATGCGACCAATATGCAGGCAACAGCAGTCGTAGACGGCGATGAAATTGTCTTGAATGGTCGTAAATGGTGGTCTTCAGGTTTGGGCGATCCAAATGCCAAAATTATTATTTTTATGGCGCATACACCCGATGAAACCAAAGACCGTCATCATCAACACTCTATGGTTTTAGTCCCTGTGGATACTGCGGGCGTTAAAATTCAACGCATGTTACCTGTATTTGGTGATTACGACGCGCCACACGGTCATGGCGAAGTCAGTTTTGATAACGTGCGTGTGCCTGTTGCCAACTTTATTGGCGGTGCAGGACAAGGTTTTGAAATTGCACAAGGTCGTTTAGGTCCGGGGCGTATTCACCATTGTATGCGTTGTATTGGTGCAGCCGAAAAATCTTTGGAGTTGATGATTGACCGTGGCATGAGTCGTACCGCATTTGGCAAGGAAATTCTGAAACTCGGTGGCAATTTGGAGCGTGTAGCGGAAGCACGTGTGGCGATTGACCAAGCACGTTTATTAACTCTCTATGCAGCCTATAAAATGGATACTTTAGGCAATATGGCAGCACTTACCGAAATTTCTGCCATTAAAGTGGTTGCACCAAGTGTCTTGGAAAAAGTAGTTGATATGGCGATGCAGATTCATGGTGGTGCAGGCGTATCTAGAGATACACCGTTGACAGGTTTCTTTGCCCAAGCGCGTAGTTTACGTCTTGCCGATGGACCAGACGAAGTACACAAAGGCATGATTGCCAAACTTGAGTTGGCTAAACGTGGTTATCGTAGCAGCCGCAAAAAATAAGTCAGTTGCGAATTTTTTATTGTGTCGCTTGGTAGTGTATTCGGCAATATTTCTGATATTGCCGATACATCTCAAGAGAACACGGAAAATCTATGTTAGATTAAAAAAATTGGAAAATTAGGGAAAAATAATGTCAGTTATTGATGTAGGCGGCACAGTACGCGAAGGCGAAGAACTCGATATTCAGGCAGTGACAGCATGGTTAAAACAACAAAATGTCGATGTCGTAGAACCTGTAGAAGTCACACAATATTCAGGCGGTGCATCGAACTGGACATATCGCCTTAAGTACAGCAATGCTGATTTAATTTTGCGTCGTCCGCCCAAAGGTACTAAAGCTAAATCTGCACATGACATGGCGCGTGAATATCATGTGCAAAAGAATTTAGCCCCGTTTTATCCTGTGTTACCTGAAATGGTGGCGTTGTGTCAGGATGAAGCTGTAATTGGCTGCGATTTTTACGTGATGCAACGTATTGAAGGCATTATCCCACGTGCAAAATTGCCACCAGAGCTTGATTTTAGCGAAACTCAAGTACATGAACTTTGTGTAAATGTCATTGATAAACTGATTGAGCTGCATCAAGTACCTTATGCAGGAACTGAGCTAGAAAAATTAGGGAAAGGTGATGGTTATTGCCGACGTCAGGTAGAAGGTTGGGATGCACGCTATGCCAAAGCACATACCATCAACGTGCCATCTTTTAAATATGTGCGTAAATGGTTGTTAGACCATATTCCTGCAGATTCAAAAACCTGCATTATTCATAACGACTGGCGTTTTGATAATGTGATTTTAGACCCGAAACATCCGACTCAAGTGATTGGCGTTTTGGACTGGGAAATGGCAACACTGGGCGATCCACTCATGGATTTAGGCTCGGCTTTGGCATATTGGGTTGAAGATACCGATAATCAAATTTTTAAAGCCACCCGTCGTCAACCAACGCACTTAAAAGGCATGTTCACACGTCAGCAAGTGGTGGACTATTATTTGCAAAAAACAGGCTTGAGCACCGATAACTGGACATTCTATGAAGTGTTTGGAATTTTCCGTTTAGCGGTGATCGCCCAGCAAATTTATTATCGTTATTTCCACAAGCAAACCAATAATCCTGCATTTAAGGATTTCTGGATTGTCATTCATGCTTTGCATATTCGTGCCTTAAAGTTAATTGGTTTACAAAAACTGGAAGCAAATGAACTAGCACAAAAATATATCGCCAAATTTAAGGAATTGATGCCGAAATGACCACCATTTATTTAATTCGTCATGGGCAAGCATCTTTTGGGGCAGAAAGTTATGATCAACTTTCGCCTAATGGTGAGTTACAAGCCAAATTGCTCGGACGTTATTTTGATCGCATTTTAAAAGAAGCACCCTATGTGGTGGCTGGTTCAATGCAGCGCCATCAGCAAACTGCACAACTGGCTTTGGCAGAATGTTTTCCTGAGGTCGAAATTCATACCGACAGTGCATGGAACGAGTTTAATCATCAACAGGTTTTCGCGCAGTATGAACCGCGTTTTAATCAACCTGAATTGATGAAAGAAGATGTCGCCAAAGAGGTCAATCCTCGTGCATATTTGGCAAAAATTTTTGAAGGTGCGATAGAACGCTGGACGGGCGGTGAATATCACCATGAATATGAAGAATCTTGGCCGCATTTTAAACAGCGTGTCGAAGATGCATTGCAGCATTTATGTGATGACTTAGCCCAAAAACAACCACGATATGCTGTGGTATTTACTTCTGGTGGTGTGATTTCTGTGGCTGCAGGTAAAATTTTAGGCTTAACGCCCAATAAAACCTTTGCATTGAACTGGGCAATTACTAACTCAAGTATCACCACTTTACGTTTGGTCGGCAGTGAACCACAACTGTTAAGCTTGAATGAACATCATTTTATTAAAGCTGAAAACTCAAATTTATTGACTTGGATTTAAGGATCAAACCATGACAAAAACAATTCTAATTACAGGTGCAAGTTCAGGTATTGGTGCGGGTATGGCACGTGAATTTGCTCAAATGGGTTATAACCTTGCAATTTGCGCCCGACGTTTAGAGCGTTTGGAAACGCTGAAACAAGAACTGGAAAGCCAGTTTGGTATTCGTGTTATTGCAAAAACGCTGGATGTCACCAATTATGATCAGGTGTTTCAGGTGTTTCGTGAATTTAAACAAGATTTTGGACAAATTGACCGCATTATTGTCAATGCAGGCGTGGGCGAAGGACGTCGCATTGGTAAAGGTAATTTTGCCATCAACAAAGCCACAGTAGAAACCAACTTTATTTCAGCTTTGGCGCAGTGTGAAGCCGCGGTTGAAATTTTCCGTGAGCAAAACTCAGGGCATTTGGTGATGATTTCATCTATGAGTGCCATTCGTGGTATGCCAAAACATCTTACTGCTTACGGTGCAAGTAAAGCTGCAGTAGCACATTTAGCAGAAGGAATTCGTGCAGAATTAATTGATACACCTATTCAAGTTACGACTATTTTCCCTGGTTATATTCGTACCGAAATCAACGAAGGTGCAAAAAAACTGCCTTTTGAAGTTGATGAAAAAACAGGTTCACGCTTACTTGCTGCAGAAATTGAAAAAGCGCCAATTAAAGCCTATGTACCTAAATGGCCATGGTTGCCATTGGGCTTAGCTATGAAAGTTTTACCATTAAAATTGGTCAATAAACTCGGCTAAATAGCAGCGATATCATAGTATTTGAATAGCATCCTGAAATTTAAAGCTGATGATGAATGCAATCACTTTTAAATGACACGATGCTATTTTTATATTTGAGTCTCTACTTTTGTTTGGGTTTAAAATTTGTATTTTCGGTTTTCGTATTTAAGAGTGAAATGTGATGTGGCTTAGAACAGCAACCCTTGCCTTAATTCCCGCTTTGGTGATTCAGGGAAGTCGTGTTAAAAAGAACACGATCCGATTGCCTGAAGCCGAAGGCGCACGAGAAGGTATTACAGGGCAAGGGCAAACGCTGTCATTATTGATTTTAGGCGATTCTGCCGCTGCAGGCGTTGGGGTAGCACATCAAAATGATGCGCTTTTAGGTGCGGTGATTTCTGCTTTGCAGCATCAGTACCAAGTACATTGGCGTTTAGAGGCGCAGTCTGGAGATACTACCTCACAAGTCATTCAAAAAACGAAAAAACTGGTAAATCAAAAATATGATGTTGTGGTTACTTCTGTTGGTGTCAACGATGTAACACGCTTAATGTCGGCACAGACTTGGATTAAACAACAGCAACATTTTTATCAACTTATTCAAGCGAAATTCCAACCTGAATTAATCATTGCTACGGGGGTTCCACCAATGCATTTATTTCCTGCATTACCTAATCCCTTGTCTTGGCTATTTGGACAATACGCAAAACAAATGAACTTACAATTAGAAAAAATGATTGCACAACAAGAAGATATGCAGTGGATTGAATATGATATTCGAAAATATCAATCCATGAATTTAGAAATGGCAAAAGATGGTTTTCATCCAAGTAAAGAAATTTACCAAATTTGGGGCAAAGAAGTCGCGGAGATGATTTTAGAACGGTTTTAGGTAGAATTCTTATGATGTAAAACTCGGTAATGCGTATAAGAAAGCCCGCTAATAGTGGGCTTTTGCTTAACTTAACTTTGCTTATTAATAGCTTGGAGCGGATATCCAAATCTTATTAGATATTACTTCAGAGCAAGGAGATGTGCTTGCTACAGGCGATTGACTTAACTTAATTAAAGTTGCTGCCTGTAGCTCCATTTCTTTTGCTTTGTCCATAGACAGACTTGAATACGCCAAAGCTACCGATGCACAATTTGCCCAAGTATGAACATTATCACTATCTGTTTCTGCAAGCTTAAAATATTTATCAGCGAGTGCTTTCATTTGATTGCTTTTACCATCATTTGAGGCTGATTGCACCTTTGGTGCTGAAGATTTCAAAGTTAGGATAGTCGACGAGTTTGGAACACCTGGTTTAAAAGCTTCTAAAGTTTTATCGTCCAACACGCGCATACCATAGGTGATATTGTTTGTAGGATTCGTAAAAATATAATCGCCAGAACTATTCTTTAGGTAGGTTGATGTCTTATTCGGCTCAACAATTACAAGTTTGTTTTCTTCAAATCTCGCATCAATTGAATAATATCCATTTTGAATGGAATATGTTCCATTAGTCGCAGCAAATGTACACATGGATATAAATGAAAACACGATTAGTCCAACTATATTTTTTTTCATTTTTGCGTCCCTTTATTGCAGTATTGTTCTTAAATTAATCTACGATCCTTTCAAAAGACATCCCAATATTGGGAGTATCCTTATTTAAATAGTCTTGCTATATATGAATTTTTAAGCAGCATTTCAGAGTTAATTTTTTAAGGGGAATTAAAGATGAAGACTTTAAAATTATTTGCAGCTATAACTATGTGTTTTTCAATTTTTGGATCCACGCAAGTAATAGCTGATGACTCTCCTAATACAGCACTTGCGGTTTGTTGGCAGACCAATTCAGGTAAATATCAATGTGATGGACCAACACAAAGACTATCAACCTCCTATACGACATTATCAGAAGCCTTGAGCTTATCTGGTTGTTCTACTGGAAGAGCGGTACAAACCAATTATCTGACACATGCAAGAACTGGCCGTCAGTATGCAACAGTTTACACCTGCAACTACACACTGAAACCAGGTAACACTGCCTCATATACTACCAACAGAGATGTGCGTGGTTGGTGGGATGGTATTATTTATTAATTTCTTTCTATTAAAAAAGCCCGCTGATTGCGGGCTTCTTTTTAACATTTTACAAGTTTTGTGCTAGCTAATGGCAATATGTACAATCCATTGCGCTCTTTGAAAAGCGTTACATTCATCAATACTGGTTTTTGTTGCTGATCACCATCTTCATCGTAATATGGCGCATACCATCCTGCAGTTGGTAGAGCTTTGTTGTGCATCCAGTCAGCTTCTATAAAAATAGGTTTAAATGTAAAGCTTGATTCCGCATAACTCCCCTCAATAAGCTTTGGAGTAACATTTACAAGGAGCATAAAGTCCCCGTTAGGCTCTTTAGTTTTGCATGTGCGGACGCTATCACCCCAGAGTCCAATATACTCATTTGGAATTGAATTAATTTCTTTTGCCGATGCCCAAGTAGAAAAGAAAAATAAAGCCAAGATAATGAATTTCATAATGTCTATTTATGTGATTAATGATCGCGTGAGAGTATACACCTTGTGGCTTGAATTATTGGAAATCTATAGTAATTCTAGAAGGAATGAACCGTACCAGGTTTGTCGGAGAGTCAATATTCTGAGAGACTATCCCGATGATAAGACCAAGTATCTCTTGGATCATGGCTACAAACCTGCAGATATTGATCGAATGAACCGCATGAAACATAACTCAAATCTACCCAAATAGATAAAGAATTACTTGGGGAAAATGATGTTTAAATTATTGTTGTCTATATTTGGACTAAACGGTGCTGTAGAAATAGGTTGTGAGATAGGTGAGGAGCAGATCGTAGCAAAACAAAATAAAGAATAAAAAATGCCCCCGCTAATGCTGGCTGTTCTTTATAAACTTACTCTTATTATTAGTTTGACCAAATGAGTTTTTTATAAGTACCTTTTACAAAGAGTTAAAAACTCTTCCAACTTTTCAGGGTCAGATTCTTCCGTATTTGCGAATACACGCTCTTTAAGATAAACCTCAATCAAGTGACGCATAAGCCCATTTAGTGCGCCGTCAACTGCTGCAACCTGCTGTAGAATTTCAGTACAAGTAGCATCACTATCCGCTAGGCGACTTTGAATCGCATTAATTTGCCCCTCAATTCTTCTCACTCTGGTTAAAGTGCTTTTAGATCTCATTTCAATTTATAAACTTAAGTATTATTAAACTATCTTTCAAGATATATAAAAATACCTAAAAGAAATATTGAAATTTGTTCAATTTGTGTTTAGAAATTTTAAATACACATAAAATACAAAGCTTTACACCCACCCATAAAGGTTAACTAAACCCACTTAAATTTACTAAACGGTTAATTTTTAGTTTATTTACAAAAAACAGAGTTCTTTTTACTGTGTAAAATGGATAGGGGGCTGTTTGGTTGACAAATTTGGATTTTAGTCCTTTCGGGTAATGTCTATGCGATTTGGCATGTTTGATGTTGACTATGTCATTTATATAGTTGGCGTAAAACGATGTAGCATTCAATAGGAGTTATGACAAGAGCAAAAAAATAATACTATGATTGAAATGATAACTTATTATATGATTGATAAATAATGACATTGACTCTCATTTGAGGTAAAGCATAATAGATCATCAAATCACTTGCCAAAACTTTGTGCATTGTGATTCGAGTATAATCAAATTGTGAGAATCATAATGATTTTTTTAAAAAATTCTAATTTTATTGGGGTGCACTCAGATAAAAGTGTTACTGAGATTTCTTATGCGAAAAGAATGACAATCCTTACTGGCTACAATGGTGCAGGTAAGTCGACAATACTTAATGGTATATTTTTGGCATTAGACGGTGTTGGTCAAAAAGTTCAGCGCCCACTCTTCTCAGCAAGAAAAGATTGGGGCGTTGAATTAACTTTATTAGATGATAAATTCTATGAAAATTATAAAGACTCTATTCCAGGTATTATCACCCCAAATAGCAAAGTAAAAATAACTATAAAAAATATTATTACAAAGCAATATGATTTTGAAAGTGTCCAACGAGTTTCACAAAAGGTTTCAGGTAAAGAAAACTTGGGTATCAAAGAGTATTATGATTATTTGGTAAAGGAGTTAAGCAGCAATCAAGAGTCAGCTAATATAACAAAAAAAGTTGCCAGAGAAGAAAACTCTACAAATATTTTTGCTATAAATGTAGGATTGGAAAAAACAGTGTATTCAGATGTATCACCCATTATGAATCAATACAATCAAGACTTAAAATCTAATATAAGAAAATTGTCTGCGGCATTTTATAAGGATGAGCAATTTTTTTATACAAGAGGTTTAAATACGCCTAATAATTTAAGTGACTTAGATGTTTTTTCACAAAACAATAATTTAGATAAATCAATTTTTTTACTTTTATCAGAATTTAGAAAATGTGTTATATCTAGTGATGACTCATTATCAGAAGATTTAGCAAATGAGTATTTAAAATCAAAAGAAGATTTTAACTATTTTGATAATAATGAAATTAAATCATTTTTTAATAATCTATTATCTAAAAAAGGTTTACAAAAGAAGCAAATTATTTTTTAGATAAAATAAATTTATTTTTTGAGCAAATCAATAAAAAAGTGCTTTTATCTGATGATGGTTTGATTTATTTTAAAGAAATAATACATAAAAGAAGTGGAGTGCAAGAGAAAGAGATACAGTGGTATGACTGTTCAAAAGGTGAAAAAAATCTAATTTGTTTACTATTAATAGTATTTTTATATAAAGACTCCAATACTATATTTATTTTTGATGAGCCAGATTTAGCTATGCATGTAGAGTGGCAGAGAATCTTGTTGAGCACTTTTCTAGAATTAGCGCCAAAATCTCAGTTCTTTATATCAACACACTCTCCAGCTCTAATTCCGCGCGATATAGAAGATGTTGGATTTATTAATGTTACAAAGTTAAAAAATAGCGTGGAGTTTGAAGAGTGAGTGACATAGCATTTGAAGAATCAAGTGAATATTATGAAAACTTTGATTACTTTACTGATCAAAAACACGTTAAAGTTTTAGTGGAAAATAAAAAAGACGTTCGGTTGTGGAGTGATGCATTTCCAGAGCAAGATAATTTGGTCTTTGATTTTGCTACCGCAATAGATATGTCAGATGAGTTAAGAATATTACCAGCTGAAGGTTGTAAGCAGTTAGAGAAAATAGGGCATTATAATTTGGGTAAATATCTCGTTGTCTGTAAATATAGTGATTATGACTATATTGTTTTTTTGATGAAAAAAGCCATTAATCCTGACCACGGTGAATATAAAAAATCAGATTATATTTTTGAAACCCTTGTACATTCTGTCGAAAGTATAGAATACCACAAACAGTTTGTTCAAAATTTCTTCGCAAAAAAGTTGTGCATTCATAAGTCCGTGATTTCAAACAATGCACCTTGGTTAGATAGGTTTTATGCTGAATTCTCAAAAATTTTGTATAAGCCGCTTTTGCAAGCTATTTTCCATGATTTTATTTTAAAAGATAAGAATAGGGATGCAAAGTATAGCTTAATATCACTTTATAGTATTTTACAGGATATTAATAAAATTAAGCCTAATAATATTAGTTTTTTTGACGAAAATTTCTTTTCTTGTAATGAATGGCTATCTCTAGTGCAGAAGTTACATTCTTTTGAAAATAATGTTTTACAGCATTTCACTCGCTTTAATGCAATCAAAGATTTTAATAAAGTCATTGATTATATGTGTGTTCAAAATATTAATGAATCAAACTGCTATATGTTTTTTAGAGGTCACAATTTAGAAAATTTGATAAAAGATTTGCTCGCAAAATATTTTTCTAAACTATATGATAACTACATTAATACTGAGTGTGATAAATTGTTTGACCAACAAAAAATAGATAAAAGGAAGGAGCTCTTTAAGAACAAAGGAACATTCGACATAAAAAATGAACAACGAAATATTGAACTTGTTGATCATTTTAATGAAACAGTAAAATCTATATCTATTATGTATGCACAATAAAAGTCATAGCAACTAAATTTGAAACATTAAGCTGTCTCTAAAAAAAGGCCCCCTTGAGGGGCTTTTTTATCCCTAAAACTTTAGGACATCAGGCAATGCCTACAGTCAGTAGTGACTTAATTTTTGCTATTTTTTTATGAAAATTCACCCATTTTTGCACCAAATTTTCATAATTTTATTTTGTCATAATGGTCAATGCGTTCTGTATTTTCCATAATAGTTTTGCAAAAGTTTTGCAGGAATTTTGCAGGAATTAATTAAAAAAGCATTTAATGGAATGGATTGTATCGTTGAGAAACCTGTAATTATGCTAAAATTTAATAAACAATCTTTTGATATTTAGTCAAAATTATTTTTTTAAATTGCATTATAACCAATTGATTTTAAACAATGTCAAAAATAGAAACCCATCCACTCGAACCCTTTTTACCAACCAATGCCAAGCTTTTAATGCTTGGGAGTTTTCCACCACCTAAAAGCCGTTGGAAAATGGATTTTTATTATCCGAATTATCAAAATGATATGTGGCGAATTTTGGGCTTATGCTTTTTTCAAGATAAAAACTACTTTTTAGATTTAGAAGCTAAAAATTTTCATCTTCATAAAATTATTGATTTTTTAAACACCACTGGCATTGCTATTTCAGATACGGCGCAGCAGGTGATTCGCTTAAAAGGCAATGCATCAGACAAATTTTTACAGATTGAAAAACCAATGGATATTGCAGCACTTTTAAGCAAGATACCTTTATGTCAAAGCATTATGACCACAGGCGATAAAGCGACTGATACACTCATGTTATCTATGCCTGAATCTGCCGAAAAACCTCAAATTGGGCAGGCGACACATTGCTATTTTGCCAAGCGTGAGCTGCGTTTATATCGGATGCCTTCATCTTCACGAGCCTATCCTTTAGCTTTAGAGAAAAAGGCAGAAGCGTATTTTAACTTATTTAAAGAAATAGGCTTACTATAAGTAACTTTAAATAATTGTACACAGTGATGGCAGAGAAAGAAAAATACGCTTCCATCAATTAATGTCTATCTATTGTCATTACATCATCCATTCAATAGGGAATAATGACACTGTTTTCATCATAAATCGCTGAAACTGTGTGGTTTCAGGATCATGGTGATACGTTTGAATACTGCCATCTGCCTGATGATCTAACCAAACAATTTGACCGTTTTCGTCTAATTGCAGTTCATACGCAATTTGTGGCAAATAACGGTCTAAAGATTGAGAAACATCGTTTTGCAATTGTTCAGACTCTAACACCAAGCCAACTTCGGTATTTAATTTTGCAGAACGAGGATCAAGGTTAAAAGAACCTACAAAGACCATGCCATCTATATCAAAGAATTTGGCATGTAAACTCGAGGCGTTTTTGCCTTTGGCAGGAATTACGTTACCCGTTGCAACTTCATACCAAGTACGCTTTTTTCGTTCAATATAAGGCTTAAATTCATATAAACGAATACCTGATTTAAGTAAATCTACGCGATACTGCTGATAAAATGCATGTACCAAAGGCACATCATTGGCTAAAAATGAATTGGTCAATACACGTATCTGTATTCCTTTTTCAGCCAGTTGAGTGAGTGTTTTAAGACCATCTTCTGTTGGGACAAAATAGGCAGAAACCAGTTCTAAATGTTGTTTGGGCTCACCCATTAACTTTAACATTTGTTTGTAAATCAGTTGCTCGCCTTGAGCTGTACCCCGAATTTTATTCGGAGAATCTGCCACAAAATGCGCACATACCCACTGTACAGGATGTTGTTCTAATTTGATGCTGACTTCTTCTTGCGCGTTAGCCACACGTTCACGAATTTTATCTTTATATTTGGCATTTAATTCATAGCGATTACGCAATTCTCTCAATTGCAACGCGTTGCCTGTGCCTAATAATTGCTTTACTGAATAGCTTAGTTCGTCATTCCAAAACTCTAAAAACACGGCATTGGCTTGGGGGACAGCACTGCCATAGAATAGAATATCCATATCAGTAAATTGAAAATTTTCACTGGCATCAAAATATTCACGGCTAATATTACGCCCACCTGTCACGGCAATCGCCCCATCGGCAATAATTAGTTTATTGTGCATACGGCGATTGATTTGTTTAAAACGAAACAAATAATCCATCACACGAAAATGCCGATATTTGTACGGATTGAAAATTTTTATTTCAAAATTAGGATGCTGAGCAAGCCGTTTTAAGGTTGGATCAAGTTGCGTACCATTTTGATCATCAATTAATAAACGAACTTTTACACCACGATCTGCTGCTTTGAGCAGTTCAGCCAACATCAACTGACCAATTAAATCATCTTCCCAAATGTAATATTGTAAATCTAAATGGTGCTGTGCTTTTTGAATCAAATATAAACGCGAGGCGATGCTACTAAAAGCATCATTTAGAGAAAGATACGCTGTTAAATTTTGGGATAAATGTGCATCAATTTCCTGACCATTCAGCCAATGATCTACATAATGCTCAACAGGGCTATCTTTGCTCGCTTGATTCATCGGTAAACTGCATCCTGTCAGTAAAATAGCGAAAAAAGCCAACATTCCAAGCCAGTAACAAGGTCTTTGGATCTTCATGATTATTCTTAAGTCATTCTGTATTTATACATGGAGATTATCCTCATGTTAATGCTTGAAACTCTGAATAGAAAGAGGGTATTGTGAGAGTCTGTTGATATTTTATAAATAGCTTGCGAGATATCTCTCTCACATCGCAAACATAGACGAATTGTCAGCAGCCCCTTATCATCTGTTAATGTATTTTTTAGGGATAATTTGCTCATGAAATCACGTGCAGCCGTCGCATTCGGCCCAGGTCAGCCGCTTGAAATTGTTGAAATTGATGTTGCACCGCCGCAGGCTGGAGAAGTCTTGGTCAAAATTACCCACACAGGGGTATGCCATACCGATGCATTTACCTTATCGGGTGAAGATCCTGAAGGTGTTTTCCCTGCAGTTCTTGGGCATGAAGGTGCAGGTATTGTGGTTGAAGTTGGTGAGGGTGTGACCAGTGTTCAACCAGGCGATCATGTGATTCCGCTTTACACAGCAGAATGTGGCGAATGTTTATTCTGTAAATCTGGTAAAACCAACCTATGCGTTTCCGTACGTGCGACACAAGGTAAAGGTTTAATGCCTGATGGCACGACACGTTTTTCTTATAATGGACAACCGATTTATCACTACATGGGCTGTTCAACCTTTAGTGAATATACGGTAGTTGCTGAAGTATCTTTAGCAAAAATTAATCCTGAAGCCAATCATGAGCAAGTTTGCTTATTAGGTTGCGGTGTTACAACTGGTTTAGGTGCAGTTAAAAATACTGCAAAAGTCCAAGAAGGCGATACCGTTGCGGTATTTGGCTTAGGTGGTATTGGTTTAGCAGTTGTGCAAGGTGCGCATAAAGCCAAAGCCAGCCGTATTATCGCCATTGATACCAACCCAGAGAAATTCAAATTGGCAGAACAATTTGGTGCAACCGAATTCTTAAATCCAAAAGATTATGACCGCCCAATTCAGGAAGTCATTGTTGAAAAAACAGGTTGGGGCGTAGATCATTCTTTTGAATGTATTGGAAATACCAATGTGATGCGTTCCGCTTTGGAATGTGCGCATCGTGGTTGGGGACAATCCATTATTATTGGTGTTGCAGGTGCAGGTCAGGAAATTTCAACTCGTCCATTCCAATTGGTGACAGGTCGTACTTGGAAAGGAACTGCGTTTGGTGGTGTAAAAGGTCGTTCGCAATTGCCAGGCATGGTTGAAGAAGCCATGAAGGGTGATATTCAACTCGAACCATTTGTAACGCACACCATGGGGCTAGACCAAATTAATGAAGCCTTTGATTTAATGCATGAGGGTAAATCTATTCGTAGTGTGATTCATTTTGATCAATGATGAGTAACGCGCTTAAATAAAGACCCAACAAAAACCAAGCTTCGGCTTGGTTTTTTTAACCCCTGGATTCGCTAAAACAGCAGCTTAATTTTAATAAATACATCCAATAAAAATTATTTTACAAAAAGGATTGCCAAACGGAACAATACAGCGTATTTTAATTTTAACAGCTCATTTTTTGATGAAAACAAGATGTTAAAGCAACCTTTAATCGCAAACGCTTACTATTACTTTTGGCAGTTTCAATGATTGCCTGAGTCGCGTTCGGGCAAAAGGTTGCCCACCAGTTGATACCTGATCGGCAACCCTGATCAGGTTTTTTTATGTCTGGTGTTTTGAATTTTATAGGTTTTTCGGAGATTTAATCATGTACAACGTTAATTATTCATACTTTAGCAACTTTTATTGGTTTTACTTTAGTCAATCTATGACTCAAACCTTGCAATCCATTAGACCCATAACGCTGAAATAAATGATCGGACTGTAAAAAAGAGAAACAGTCCAAAGGAACAGACCAATGAATGCTTTAAATACTGCTTTACAACAACAGACCAACAATACTGAAATTAGTTTAAGTTTACCGCATCAACTCAAAGCGCAACTCCCACTTTCATGTGCGCTAAAACAACAAATCGCACAACATCGACAGATTATTCAGAACATTTTAGCGGGCACAGACCCTCGCTTATTGGTCATTACAGGACCTTGTTCAATTCATGATCCGCAAGCAGCACTCGAATACGCAGAAAAATTAAAACAATTACAAAGCCAAGTTTCAGATCAAATTTTCTTGGTGATGCGCGCCTATATCGAAAAGCCACGTACTACGGTAGGCTGGAAAGGCTTTTTGTATGACCCAGACTTAGATGGCTCTGCAAACATGCAATTAGGCTTAGAAAAATCACGTGAACTGTATCTACAAATTATAGAAATGGGTTTACCAATTGCTTCTGAAATTTTAAGCCCAATGGCAACGGGATATTTTGATGATGTACTGGCTTGGGGTGCAATTGGCGCACGTACCAGTGAATCACAAATTCACCGTGAAATTTCTAGCGCCATGCCGTATAGCATTGGTTTCAAAAACGGAACTGATGGCTCAATTCAAATTGCATTAGATGCAATTCAATCGGCAAGTCATCCACATCAATTCATGGGAATGAGCCAGTCGGGTTTACCTGCTATTTTGTCATCACAAGGTAATCCACACGCGCATTTAATTTTACGTGGCGCAAATTCAGGGCCAAATTATCAATTGGCAGAAATTGAGAAAATTCAGCACAAAGCCAAAGGGCAGTTGCCTGCATTGATTATTGACTGTAGTCACGGTAACAGCCATAAAGACCCACAACAACAACCGCAAGTCTTGCGTACCATTGTGGCAGAACGTGAACAGACGCAAGTCCGTGGCATCATGTTAGAAAGTCATTTGGTGGATGGAAATCAAAAGATTTCTTGCGAGATGACTTATGGTCAATCTGTTACCGATGGCTGCTTGGGTTGGGATAAGACTGAACAACTGCTTATTGAGGTCGCTGAAAGCTTAAATCGTCAGGTTTTGGCTAAAACTGCATAAAAAATAAAACTCCAGAAACCCAAAAAACCTGAAATTTCAGGTTTTTTGGGTGGGAGAGTATTTAAAAATCAACTCTTCTTAGATTAGTTTTTAAAATAACAATTCTTTTGCTGCTATTAAAAACTAAGCCTGAATATCTGCATTAGGTTGTTTAGCCACAACAAATTTATAGAAAATTAAACTGATTAAGGTCACAACAGCACAGAGCAAATACGCTGCGGTATAGTCATAACCCGCAATAATCCAACCTAGAATTAACGCGCCTAAGGCGATACCAATATCGTAACAACAAAAATACGTAGATGTGGCATGACCAATACGATCTTTAGGGGAGCGTTGAATTGAAATGGTTTGCAGGCAAGGTTGGGCAGACCCGAACCCTACACCAATTAATGCAGCAGCCAACATAAAACCGAATACACTGTGTACCTGACTCAAGACAATTAATCCTAAAGCAAATAATATAATTGCAGGATAAATCACATAACTCGCCCCTTTACGATCATAAATTTTGCCTGTAATTGGGCGCAAAATCATCATCGAAACTGCAAATATCACGAAGAATAAACTCGCATAAGACAGCATATTGCGTGATTCTGCAAAGGTGGAAATAAATGACATAATACTGGCATACGCGAAAGAAACCATCATCGCCATGAGTGATACAGGAATTGCTTTTTTCTCTACAAAATCTTGAAGCCCTAATTTACGTTTAGGTGTTGTTTCAGTTTTTACTTTTTGGGTCGCAATTGGAATCATTAAACAGAAGGCGAAACCTACCCAAACACTGACGGATAGTAAGGTAGAAATACTGGCATAAGAAACACTTTGAATCAGACTTAAACCAATTAAAGGTCCCAATACAATCCCTAAATTTACTGACACCAAAAAATAGCCCATACCTTCACCTTTGCGACTGTCTGGAATAAAGTTATTGGCAATAGGGACGGTAACTGTGGTGACAATGCTGAACCAAATCCCATGTAAAAAACGCAGTACGAGTAGAAACAGTAAACTATCTACAAAAATGTATGCCACGCTACACAGACAAAACATGATTTCAGAAACATATAAGGTTTTCTTTACACCAAATTTTTCAATAATCAAACCGCTAAATGGGCGAATCGCGATTGCAGATAACATAAACAAAGTCATGGCTAAACCTGCCTGTGACAAGCTACCACCCAACTCATTCACAATATAAATAGGCAAAATTGTCGTTTGCGCAAAATAAAATATGAATAAGAACAAGTTATTGAATAAGCAGAGAATAAACGACTTATTCCATAAATGTTCGACATTTATAGCTGACATAACTTAAACCTATATATGGTGAGTGGAGTAGCGTGCAATGTGTACTTTGTTATACAGATGCTTTGTTATTGGAAGTCATCACACAGTAAGATCATGCAAAAAATAATAAACCCATTTATGTGAAAAGTATAGTTATTTAATAAAATTAAAACTAAAATTAGATTTTAATTCTATTTTTTTAATTGTTTTATCAAATAAAGATAATTTTATTTATTTCGCAAATTGCAATGCAAAAAAATCAGCCGAAGCTGATTTCTTTGAATTTGAGCGATCAAACACTACAAATTTAAGGCTTATAAGCCAGATTCATAGTCCGCACTTGATAAAAGCTGTTCCACATCTGCCATATTGTCTGGCTTGATTTTATAAATCCAGCCTTTGCCATACGGTTCATCATTTACAAAGTCAGGGTCATCGTCTAAATTGCTATTTACTTCAACTACTTCGCCTGAAACAGGGGCGTGAATATCTGAAGCTGTTTTAACAGACTCAACCACACCTGCTTGTTCACCCGCAATTACTTTTTGACCAACTTCAGGTGCTTCTACATAGACCAAATCGCCTAAAGCATCTTGTGCGTGGTCTGAAATGCCTGTGACGACCAAATCACCTTCAATACGCACCCATTCATGTGTTCTTGCATATTTTAATTCCGCTGGGTGATTCATTTGATAACTCCTTAAATTGTATCGAATCTTTTTGCCATGTTTTATACATGCTTTTTGCTAAAAACAAAAGTTTATAAATACGGATCTTTACGCCAATTGCTCGGACTGCGTCCACTCCAGCGTTTAAAAGCACGACTAAAATTTGCCACATCGCTATAACCCAATTCATCGGCAATTTGTTCTAGCGTGTAGTCTGTACGGGAAAGCAGGGAAGTTGCATGCCGATAACGTACTTCATCGACCAAGTTTGAAAATGAAGTACCTTCTGCAGCCAGTTGACGTTTGAGTGTGCGGTCGGACATGTGTAGATAGTCGGCAACATTTTCAATGCTTAAATAATGCTGTTCTGCGTGGGTTAAAATATCACGTACTCGCATAGAAATGCGGCGACGTTCACCTAAAGCAGAAAGTTCGGCTTCACATTGATTAATCGCAATTTGACTGGCAATAGGATCGGCATTAATCATTTTTAAGCCTAGATATTGCTTGTCAAAACTTAAACCTAAATACGGCTGATCAAAACGGAATTGATGATAAGGAAATTTCGAAAAATACTGATCAAAACCTGCAGGTTTAGGAAAGTCAAAATCGACTTCACCTGTAAAGTGTTCGGTACCTGTCATGGCTTTACTCATGGTAATCATGCCAATAATTAAAGCGATGGCAATTTCTGTGCGTAAAGGTTCCATGTGAATATCACACTGCAATTGCAGACTGGCTTTTTCACCAAAAGTTGAGAAAAACAATTGTAAAAAGGGCATACGCAGTTGAATAAAACGATTGGCTAAAATCAACGCATCACTAATTTCATGCGCAGTCATAATCGCATAGCCAATAAAGCCATGAATGGAAATGCGCATTTGCGTACCAAGATGATAACCGAGCGTCGATTCGCCTGTAAGTTTTAAAGCATGTTTAACCAACTCATTGGCAATAGGTGTAGGAATACGACATTCTGGGTCTGCCAACATTTCGCTATTGAGTTGAAATGGTGCAAATAAGGTATCTGCGTTATAACCCCAACGGGATACAACATCCAAAACCAATAAGCCATAAACCCCTGGAACACCTTGTTCCTGACGTGCTGATATTGTTTTCATGCATGTTCCATTGCATTTGCTAATTTTATTTTAATTTGCCTTAGCGACTGTCATCTATGCATATCTTAGTTTGCCAAACGGCGACATAAGAACGTAGATGACATATTGCATCTTGGCATGAAAATTAAAGAAATTCTATGGAAATTGTTAGACAAAACAGGCTTTGACTATATGCGATAAATCTGCATTTCATCAAAGCCTGAGTTACAGCAAAGTTGCTGGAGATGCTAATTTTTATCAGTCGATGGTTTTACGATTTTATCTTGTTCAATTAAAAAACCACCTGTTTGACGCTGCCAAAGTTGTGCATAAATTCCGTTCATAGCCACCAGTTCATCATGCGTACCTTGTTCTGCAATACGTCCTTGATCGAGCACAATTAAACGATCCATTTGTGAAATGGTAGATAGTCTGTGTGCAATCGCGATTACAGTTTTACCTTGCATGAGTTCATCGAGGCTCGATTGAATTGCCGCTTCAACCTCAGAGTCGAGCGCACTGGTGGCTTCATCTAAAATTAAAATAGGTGCATCTTTTAAGAAAACACGGGCAATGGCAATACGTTGACGTTGTCCACCTGAAAGTTTAACACCCCGTTCGCCCACGTAGGCTTCATAGCCTTTTTTGCCACGTAAATCGGTCAATTGTGGAATAAATTCTTCGGCTTTGGCTTTGCGTACAGCTTCAAACATTTCTGCATCAGTCGCGTCAGGACGACCATATTTAATATTTTCAGCCACAGTACGGTGTAATAGCGAAGTATCTTGAGTGACAAGTGCAATATTTTTACGCAAACTGTCTTGGGTTACATCTTCAATATTTTGCCCATCAATCATAATTGAGCCGTGTTTGAGCTCATAAAAATGTAAAAGCAATTGAATGAGGGTCGATTTACCTGCACCCGAACGTCCCACAATACCAATTTTTTCGCCTGCACGAATATGCAGATTAAACTGGTCAATCACGTTTTTACTATTATAGGCAAAACTGACATCTTTAAACTGAATTTCGCCTTGAGCAACTTGTAATGGCTTCGCATTGACTTTGTCTTGAATCGCAATTGGACGTCCAAGAGTTTTCATACCATCTTGAATGGTGCCGACATTTTCAAACAGGGCAGAGGTCTGCCACATCATAAACTCGGCAATACTGTTGAGTTTAAGAATCATGGCTGTGGTGGCTGCAATAATCCCCAATTCTGCACGACCATTTAACCACAGCCAAATTGCAGTACCTAAAACGCCTACATACAACACCACGCTCAGTAAATTGATGCTGATTTCATATTGAGCGCCCAAACGCATTTGTTTATAAACCGTCACCATAAATTCTTGCATAGATGCTTTGGCGTATTGGCTTTCACGGCCTGCATGCGCAAACAATTTTACGGTTTGGATATTGGTATAAGCATCGGTCACACGTCCTGTCATCACTGCACGTGCATCGGCTTGTTCATTAGATACTTTGCTCAAACGCGGAATAAAATAAGCTGCTGCAAGAATAAATAAAGCCAACCATAGCAATAACGGCAAAATGAGCATTGGAGAAATTGCGCCCAATACCAGACTAATCGTAATAAAGTAAATGAATACATAGGCAAGCATATCGCCCAAAATGACCCAAAACTCACGTACTGCTAAGGCGGTTTGCATGACTTTGGCAGAGAGTCTTCCTGCAAAATCATTATGGAAAAAATCCAGACTTTGTTGCAACATTAAATTGTGGAAACGCCAACGCAAACGCATTGGAAAACCACTGTATAACATTTGATGCTTCACAATTGACTGCGCACTGGCAAAAAAGATATTGGCCAATAAAATACAAAACAGCAAAGTAAGGTTCTGCTGATGTTGCGCAAGGAAAGTATCTGGCTGACTTTGACTAAGCCATGTGACTAAATCGCCAATTTTTGCATATAGCAAAGCTTCAAAGCTGGCAGCGCCTGCAGTACATAAAACCAATAACAATAAATATGGACGTACACCTGAAGCTGCTTGCCAAACAAAGGCAAAAAACGTGGTTGGCAAGGGTTCGGTCAAACCTTTATTTGGATAAGGATCTATAAGTTTCTCGAACCACTTGAGCATACGATGTTACCTTGATGACTAAACCTAAATTTAAAGATAGATAAATTTAAGACAGTAAAAACAAAAACTTAGGATAAAGTTAAGAGCATTCCTGTGAATATTTCTTAACTTATAGTGATACAGCTTGTAGGTCTAGTTTACGCCATAACACAGCAAATGTTGAAAGAAGAAATATAGATGATTAATTGGCATACAAAACCACGTTACAGATTCACTTTTATGCATAAAGCTGCAACGCATCAAAATTCATCTACCCATAAAAAGCGTATTGGTTCACATTTTTAATGATATTTCATCGAACCAATAGCATATAAATATTTAATTTTTATGAAAAATTTATTTAAACTCAACATTGATTGCTATAATCACGCCCATTTTTAGCACAACCGTGCTGTAAATTGGTTTTAAGTTGATATTTTTATGATGCGTAACTTTTTAGGTGCAATTGCACTATATTTGGGATTTATTTTTCCTGCTCAAGCCATGCCATTTGATCCATTGATTGGTACATGGAAAGTCATTGATGATCATAAAGGGCATTATGTTGCAGAAATTGTGATTCGTAAGAACTCTAAAACTTCGGAATATAGTGCTGTAATTACTCGAAATTTGTTATCGGTAGGCACAATTCAATTAGAGGTATGCAGTAAATGCCAAGGCAACTTAAAGAATCAGCCCATAAAAGGCATGCAGGCATTAGAAGGCTTAGTGGCAAATTCAAATCCGAAACAATTTTCGCAAGGACAATGGATTAATCCGAAAGATGGTTATGTCTATAAAATTGATGCTCAATTAAATGCGGCGAATAATCAAATGAAAGTATATGGCAAAGCCAAGAGCGCGAATGCGATTAGCACGATGACTTGGAAAAAACTTTAACAGATTGTACGGCGTATTTTTGAAGCTACTTGATTGAAAGATTGAGTAGCTTTTTATCTTTTTGTGAATGATAAGGTAAATTGAGATACCGAATACTTAAAATAACTTAATACATATCAATTACTTAATATTTATTTGTTATTCACCAATTAAAATGTCTATGCGATAACCCATTTAAAATGTCCTGTTTTTAACTGCAAGAGTCAAGAACAGGATTTAAATTTCTTTGTTCAATAACAACTTTCTGAGCTTTACGACTCGGCATACTTTTCTTGGCACGGGAACTTTTATTTTGTTTTTCCAACTCTTCATGTTGTTGCTGGATATGGGCCAGAACCGCACCTAATCTTTTATTCTCAACTACTTCATTCTGCTGCAGTCTAGCCAGTTTATTGAAAATACTGTAGTTGATCTTCCGTCCTTCGTGCATGATGGCCACAGTACCATCTGGATACTCTAAAAATGTTATGTATTGCCCAACAAGTTTGTGGTTCAGTGTTGTTGGCATAAGCATATAAATACACTTGTCATACGTGATAGTCAGATTCTTCGTGACCTTACGCGGTTCCTGCCAGGTAAAAATATCCTCTAGCTCAGCATCAGATTCCGTTAAAGGTCGATGCAAGTTCTTCGAGTTTCTCGCACACTTGGCAAACTTCTGATTGAACTGCTCAATGAAGCAGGGCAGCCAAGCATTGGCCTCGGTAATTGAGCAGATGCCTTCAAAACGCATTTCCTTGATCAGGCGATCCTGCAGAGTTCTGTTGGCGCGTTCCACACGTCCTTTGGCCTGTGGTGAGTTGGCAAAGATAATATCGATGTTTAATTCGTTGAGAATCCTGCCAAATTGCGTGATCTGGCTGTCTTGCTTGGATTTCTGATAGCCCGATATTAGCAATAGTCACCAACATAATATACATTAAATTGTATAAATTGCTGTGTATATAAGTACAATAAAATAAACAATTTACGTTTTCAAATATTTTTTATTGGAATTAATTTTTATTAAGATCGTTTAATTGTGGTCACATAAGTTTTTAAAAATTTACCAAATTATCACCAACATAATTTTGTGATGATTAATTAGGTAAACCGAATGGTAAAAAATCAGGTTGATGGAATTATATATGGCCAGCCTAGGCTTTTATCAGCATTAATTAACTGTATAACCCCCAAAAAAAATTAAAACAGACACTCACCATTAAAACTTAGGTGTAGCACGAGAGTTAAGCAGTATCCGTTACGATGATTTATTGAAGTCATTTTATTTCTAACTGCAATTGAGCAGGCCTACCAATGCAAGCCAGATGTAAACAAAATTTAAAAGCCGGTAGTGCTTTGCCTTGTTTTAAGGAATATAGCTGTAAGCGTGCATTATTTTCTTTTGTTGTTGGGTAACCTTCTAGTTTCTGATTTGCCTTGGCAAGTTTGAGTAGATTCGGCGTAATTTCTTTGTTTAAAAAATTAACCATATCTATTCCAAGTAAATGCCACATGTTGGCAGGAAACAGATCTTTGGCCGCATAGTAGAATTTTTCCAGATTCTGAATATTTTTCCGCGTTGAATGTAAACCTGTATGTGAAGCAGTTACGTGATTAATAAAGAATTCTAAGACATACCTAATATTTTCAGGTGACTTTTGATAGCAGGCTTGTAGATGGTTAAAAAAATGTGTTACCAATAAAAGGTCCTCATTAGTATCAATCATTGACGGTTTGATGTATTGCAGTTCGGTTATATGAAAAAGTCTTGGATTGTTTTTTCTAGATTTAAGTTGTTTGAGTTGGATTGCATTGTCATACCAATACTTGATGAGCTCATGAGATAGGCAAAGTTCTTGTGCTACGCGCTCCGTATCATATTTGTATAACTCTAATAAGCAGAGTGCCTTATAAAATAGATCAAGATCGATTTTAGATTCTGGAGTCGCGACAAAATAGTCAAAAATACAATGTTCTTGCGTTTGATTTACCTCTAATTCTGCATGTAGTGTGTGAGCATTGCTCGCTATCCATTTTTCTTGATTGTTTAGAAGGAGTTTACAGAGCGTTGTAGCATGCATTTCAAAATTGAATTCAGACTGATCATTGAGCGATTTTAGAAAATGTAACTCTTGTGTTGAATTGCTTATCCCCAGCATTTTCTTAACCAAACCATTGCTTAGTAATGGGCGATATTTGGAAAATTGATAACCTGCAATAAAGTAAGCTACATGAATATAACTTTTAAAGGTCTCGATGGGTTCGAGATGCCCCAAAAGATGTGCGATGATAATCCAATGATTTTGATCAATTGAATTACGTAATAACTCAGCCCTGAGCTGATTATATTCAACTTCCGTATAGTCTGTGAGGCTATCAGACAAAAAATGATAATCACATTTAAAAATTAATGCTAAATGATTTGCTGCAGAATGTCTAAATGAATGAAATGTATAGTGATGTTGCTTGAATAACTGATCCATAAAATTTTTAAAGGGTGCAGTCAGCATGTGCTGGCTGAGTTTCTTATTCTCATTGAACTGACTGAATAAATAATCATTCGGTTTTTTTGTTAACCGCTGTTTGACAACATATTGATGAAATTGTTGATACTCAGATGCTTTGAGTAAGCAATACACGGGCACGCTACGTTGCGCGCTGTCAGTCTTTAATCTGTGTTCATTGCCTATTTTTTCTGACCCATATGGCTTGACCAATAATGATATTCTGTTTAATCCTTCAGTATCTTTGATACGTAAACCAATCATTTCATTAATTCGCATCCCAGTTCTGTAAGCAAGCGTATAAATAAGACTAAGATTTTCATAGTCATGTTGAGAGATGATATTTTGTAGATGTGCTTGTTGAAGTTTTTTGATTAACAGTTGAAATGTGACTGGGCTGATAATACGTGT
Source organism: Acinetobacter sp. Swhac1 (assembly GCF_013390985.1). NCBI lineage: Bacteria > Pseudomonadati > Pseudomonadota > Gammaproteobacteria > Moraxellales > Moraxellaceae > Acinetobacter > Acinetobacter sp. Swhac1. The sequence goes on from NZ_JACASN010000015.1 coordinate 64,346, forward strand.
GCGTGGTCTGGTTTGTTGATCCAGCGTCTCTAAAGTGAATGCTGGGGCATCGAATAGTTGTTCTTGAAATTGATGAAAACGTTTGAGTGTTTTTACAATTTGAGCAGCCGATTTTTTAACAGTATCTTCGAGCAGACTTTCAGCAATACAGTTATTTTGATAAATCTGTGCATATATTTTTTGCAGGCGTGTTTCTTCATCGTCCTCAGAAAATTGATATTGTAAAGAATAGATTAGCCAAGGCTCACCAATTCGAGTGTAGTATGTGTAAATTGAGCTTTTGGCTAACTGGCTATTGTTGGAAATGATTTTAGCAAAAATTGTAGCGCAAAAATCAAATCTCTGAGCTAGCAGATCTATATCTTCTTGAGGTGGTTTAAAGAGACTAATTAACCACAGGGTGATTCGTTTACTGTATTCATTAAAGAGTTTTGCATTCTCCATACAATAATCGATCATGAGTTGATAGATTGGGGCATCTGTTTGGCGAAGACGAATAATTTTTAATAAGTCTTTATGAATTTTTAGTACATCTTTTAGTGCATCTTGCTCATGATGCAAATAAACAGTTTGTGGAGGTAAATTCTTAGACTGATGAATGACTTCAGTAGTGAGCTCATGCTTATATTTAAATTTTGGTTGCACAAAACGCTCAAACTCTTGTTCGGGTAAACCACAACTGAGTAAATTCCCGATGAGGCATTCAGAGAGCGCCGGATCTATATCTACGTTGGGAAGCTGTAACCAGTTGTAGCGAGCATGCTGAAGTAAATGCAATAAGCTATTTTTTTTAAACTTTTTCTTTATTTTTCGAAAGATATACTCAAGATAGCCCTCTACGGGAAGATGAACATGTCGAATATCTCTCAGATTAAAATGTATTAGCCACAGACGTGTGACGGGGTCTGGAATAAAATTTCTAGATTTTCGAACAGTATATTCATCAATAAAAATATCGCCATAATGATTAGAATGGGATTCTAAAAAAAGAATATTAAGGTCTTTATAATGGCGTACTTTTACTGGATTTCTGAGGTGTTCAAGCAAGGCATTAAGTTCAGCTTTTTCATTTAAGCCACCAAATAGAATGGCAGACAATATAATATTGCCCACGATTTCCTCATTTGAGAATGAGTCACAGCTTTCAGCCAATTCCCAATAATTATAAAGCTGTTGTACGAGGTCATTTATTTCATGACCATCGGCATTCCAGCTCATGGTCACGATAGGCTTATCTCTTTTAATATCTAAAACAGCATGAGGCAGCTCTAAATCCAAGCGATGCTGAGCATTTAACTCTTTGATGTAATCTTCAAAAAAATCATATGCAAACTTGATCCACTTTTTACTCGTAGAGTTTTTCTTGATGTGGCTATAAACCTCGCCGTAATCACCTAGCAAATGTGGATTCTGATCAAACTGCTGTTCTGAAAAATATTTGCGGAGTGAAGCATGAACTTCATTTTGAATTTTTTGTTCATTTAATTGTCGAGTAAGTTCTCGTTTCTTTTCGGCAAACAGTTGATCTGCTTTTTTAAGCGATGAGGACATTTAAATTCACTCCAATAATTTCAAAATATTCCTGCATTTCATTTAAATGTGTTGCGAGCGCGCGATATTGGTTCAGAGACAAACTAGAAAATGGATGTGCGGCTTCCTGTTGGAAGGCTTCATGTCCAAAAAGTGCAAGTATTAAAGGCTCGGGGATTTGTTTGTTGGTGAGAAAGGCACGTGTTGTATGGCGGTGCCAGTTGGGATGTGCTAACCCAACTTCAGGATGAAAGTCACGCACATTGGAAGGTGTAAGCGGAGTGAGTGTGCCATTTTGTAAAAGATTTAACAGAGGCTGTTCATTATTAAATATGGCATCAATTTGGGCTGAGATTTCGCGGTTAATCGCCATGTAATGTTGTTGGATATGTTCGAGGAAACGAAGATATTTCTTTAATTCACCGATGAGAAATGCACAAAGTGGAATCAAGCGTCCAAAGCCACGTCTACCACCGACCTCTTTGTCAGACAGCATAATTGTCTGTTGCTGAAAACTTATATTATTCAAAAAACCTGGAAAGTCCCGAACAGGTCGTGCAGCGGTAAACAAAAGTAGGATATGCCACATCCAAATGCTATAAGCATTAAAACTTTCTACCCAGTCGTTATCTGAAGTCGTATAAATTTTGGTGTAAAGATAGAAAAGGATGTCCTTTATGACATTTTTACTTGGTGCTTTTTGGCTACCAAAGCAGATGGACTGATCACTATAGACAATATCACCGTAGTCATTTTCAGCGAGCTGTGTACATAGTTCAGATAAAACTTTGACATAATTTTTTTGTAATTTATTTACATTGTAATGGCAGTAAGAGCTTGAAGAAGAGTGACTTGCATCTACACCAGTGATGATGTCAGCAAGTTGCCTATTGCCTGTTTTTTGCAAAATAACATGATGCAGTAATGAGCTAGTTTTTGATAAGTTCAGCTGAGGAATTTTGACTTCATCTTTTATTATTCTAATTTTTTTCTTTAGCTCATCTTCAGTGATGATTGGTTCTGCTTTGATACGATCAATAAAGTGATTTGGGATAGGGATATCTAAATGAACGGTGTTATTGATCAGTGACTCCGGATATTCAAACGTTGCATCTTCAAAAATGCTGAATTTGGTTGAGAGATAGTATTGGTCACTTTGCAATTTAATGACTTGGCGATGATTTAATCTTTTTACACGCCTTTTTTGAAAATTTAACCAGTCTTTAAAGCCAACGCCTGTGATTAAGCAAAGTAATACAACGAGCACGCTTTTATCATTATGTTTTTTATCATCATGATACAGGTATGTAATTAGGTCAGAAATAGTATAAACACTTGGGAGTAAACAACTTGCAGTGAGCAAATGATCTTGTCGTTGCATATGTTTTGGAATTAACGAAAGTGCCATACGTTGGGCATTTTTAGAATGTCTGGCAAGTGGTGTAATCTGATCTGCTTGAACAATAACAGCGGGGTCTTCTTGCTCGTCAAGGGCTTGCTCATTAGCTAAACCTCTATTACTTTTTTTAGTCTCAATGATTTCGTTAATAGTTCCATCGGTATCCCATGTACGATATTGCAGTTTACTATCTACACTTGATTTGGCAATTTTTGGACGGCTTTTTAGTACATAATTGAATGCAATACGTAATTCATCACAGAAATTTTTCTGAAAATCATTTAGTTCTTGATCTGCTTCAGGTTGAAGAGCAGACTCTACAAATTGCTCTAATGATAGAAATAAAGCAGGGAATTTAAGAGTTAAGAATGCTTGATAATCTAATGCGTGAGCATCTTTTTTTTTTGCAAAAAAAGACTTGTTTGCAACGCGGAAACGCTGAAATAAGCGCTTAATCGTATTGAGATGCTCTGTATGTTGTTTTTCAAATAAATCTGGTTTGATCTGAGGCAACGCTAATAAATATAGTGCTGCTTTAAGGACGAGCACATTCCAGGTGAGTAGTTCCGTGTGCGCATGATAAATGCTGGCAATACTGTTGATGTAATACGTGATTGGGGAATCACCAATTTTAGATTTTCTAGACGCTTGAAGAGTAGCGGGAATGCGAGGTGGTGAACTTGTAGAAATATCAAACTCAATCTCACTGAGAACAAGCCCCTTAAGATAATCTGAGCAGTCATGGTAAACCAATAGATCTGCGATAAAGTTAATATGTGCATGAAGACACAAATCCTCTGCATTAAAAAGCTTTTTTAATAAGTCTGATAATAAAATTTTGGGTTGAGGAAGGGGCTTAGTTTCACTTTCGTGCATATGAACAATTCCAAAAATCTGTTGGATTTGGTGAAAAATCATTTTGATTTAAATAATGATCGACGACTTTTGATTGCTTGCTGACTTCGTCAAGTAGATGCTGGCGACGTGCATGGATTTTTCTGTTTCTATTGTGGAGTTGTGTATGGCTAAAATTGAGTAACTTACCAAGCCCCTCAAGACTGAGCGTTTTATGTGCTTTGAATGAATGTAAGCGATTAAAGTCGAGTAAAACTTCAGTCGAAATATATCGGTTGATCGCTTGCTGAAGATGCTGCGGATTTAAATTGTGTATATCAAAAGTATTTGCTTGCAAAAAACTTAAGAATTCAAAGCTTGCATAGCGTTTGAGTTGTTGTTGTAAGTTGGCATCAGATGGGAACGTATATACATGTAATTCCTGAGGTGAAGGCGGAAGCTTCATGTGATGCAGGTACAAATCAAAATTATCAGCGATCCAGAAATTGGATATTCCTGCTGTAGACCAAACATTGAGTTTGTTTGATGCTAAACGAAAATGAGAAGTTAATCGTAGAGCTCGAAAGGCCATGTGATAGCAGTGATGAATGCCAGCAAAATCTGGATGAGTGTTTAATGCGAGTTTAGAAAGATCTCGCTTGAAGATAATTTTGGGGTTATCAAAATTAAATGAACATTCAGAAGTTACTTGTTTACGCGTTCCACGGCACATATTTAGATTATTAAAATATAACTATGATACATTTCTACTATTTAACTGTTTACTTTTCAAGTAATCTAACGGTATTTATTGTGTAAGTGTAGAAAAGTAGACACAATTTAGATTGTTGGTGTGCATAATTTAATTTGGTTCTATTTTTATTAGTAATATTTTTAAGCTATTACCGAGGTTGGGGTTGATTGATTGTATGGCTGTGATTCCTACTACAAAGTAGTAAAAGCTAGATCATAAAAATTAGGGCTAATTCAGCAAAGTTGTGCACTAAACTTGATTTGGTGTATCTGTCTTTTTTTGTAACATCATGACGCCATGGGACTTATCTTTGATTGGAATGCTATGGATTGAGGCAATGGGGTCTACATGCAAAAATGACAAAACTTACCTCATGTAGAAGAATTTTCCCCTACAACACAGCATGTTGATATAGACAAGCCTGTATCAGTTGTTCCTAGCACTAACGTAATGAATACTTAATTACTAGTCACTTACTATTAAAGGGGACATTGATTACATAGATAGGTTTTAGAAAACGAATGTGCCGAGGTTTTCTGCAAAATGTCTATAACTGTGTGATGTTAATGATGAGGATTAGGGGGGTAGTGGAAGCTAGAAGTAATGGTGTTCTAATTTTAGAAGTTGGAGCTGAGATTTTTAAACCAATGTGGTTATTTATTGTTCTAATTTAGCCAATTTCTGGCAAAGTCCAAAATTTATATTCTCCATAATGATCCTATCTGCTTACTGTTGAGCAGGGTAAATATCAAATAAGGAGATAAGAAATGAGTAAAGCTGGCTGGCCAAGTACCACAGGAAACCCTTCAGGTGGTGGTCGTGATAATAATCCGTAGGTAATATGATGATTAAATTATTGGTTTCTGAAGCGAACGGAAAATACCTATACGAGCCTAAAACTGTGGCTGAAGTTGAGCATATTCTAGGTGCTGTTGTTCTATTAAGACGGCCGATTTATTCACTCGGTTTAGGCTGTGTGATTAATGTGTTTAGAACAGCCCAAGCTTTAAATATTGGGCTTGAAATTGGGGCAGATAAGGATAACTGGAGTTTTATTCTTCGTCCTGAGCATAAATTTAACCCAAGCGCAGGGCGTGCATTTGAGGATAACGCTCTGCTTTCATTTTTTTAATCGAATTACCTTGGATTTTATGGATGTCGAGTAGATTTTTAAGTATTTGATCTGCAATTTTATTTTTCCAATCATCTTCTGGTTCTAAAGTAATCGACATGAGTTTCTCCTAGTTCATTGTGTAGAAGCTAAATCAACAGTCCTATAGGTTATATGATATTGAAGTTAGTTTAGATTGTTTCAATACGAGTATGATACTTAAATTTCGATGATCAAATTTTCTCTAAACCCATTTTTTCCTTGCTCCTGAGGATACCCTAAAGGGTTGATCACTAATCTGCATCCATCGACTACAGTATCAATTGATGTATGCGTATGTCCTGAAATCCATAACTTAAAGCCTTTGACATCTAAATCATTAATAAAATAGGGGTTAAGGGCTGATGCAACAGGGTGCTTACCCCAATAAGGATCAAGACAAGCTAAATGCGGTGGAAAATGCGTAATAACGATCACATGATCTTGGCCTCTAAACTGCATAATATTTTGATGATATTTTTTAAATAGTTTTATGTAGTCATTAGTAGTTATAGTTCGGTTATCACTGCCAAACATGATTTGATCAAAATCGGAAATCAATTGTTCAGCATATTTTTGGGACTGTAAAAGTATCTCTGGGGATGTAAGTGGTGAGTTAGAGCGAAAGTTCGTAAACAGCGTGCCACCTACAAATATTTTATCTTGTATTTTGATATGGTTATCATCAAGTAGTGTATTTTCAGGGTAATTTTCTTTCAAAAAATCTACGACTGAACTGTAGTTAGAGCTGTAGTAATCATGATTGCCCAAAACAAAGATAAATTTTTTATTCAGCGTTTTACATTTTTCGGCAAACTCAATTGCACCACTTAAACGATTAGAAAAATCCCCAGCGTGGATAATGACGTCAGCTTCATCTGATAATGAATATTTCGAATTGTGAGTATCCGATAAAATTTGCAGTTTCAATCTACTTCCTTTATTAAATCACGCTGCTTAAATATATAGAATTTCATTGCGATCAGTTTACAGCAACTAGATATTGTAGAAATTATAAGATACTTATCTGTATTCTTAAGCCTCTAAAAATATAGGTAATTATTTTTGAATCAATTGATTAAATATTAATCATAAAATTTGACCAATTGAATTTATGCACATAAGATAAAGATGTTACAGCAAATTCTGTGACCAGGCGTGGAAACCTGTTACTCAACGAACTTGAGAGTCACTTTTAGTGGCTCTTTTGTGTCTACATGGCGCTTTTATGGTAAGCCAGGTAGGGCAGTCTTTGACTGGCCGTTTCGTTGAGCGGTATTTCCACACCCTATTTGGTTTGCCTCCATCTCGTGGAAAGGATGTTGGCAAACGACAATCTATCAACGAGGTTTAAAATGCGTCTTTATACTATTTCTATCTGTTTTTTCTCTAGCAAAAAGATACTTCTGAATTAATGAATATTTAATTCATTAATCACTAACTTTAATTTTAATTACTTCTAATTTCGTAATTTTACGAGATATAGAGAAGTATTGCCTAGAGAAAATAAAATGGCCCGTACTAAGCTTTTAACCAATATTATTCAAAGAAAAATGATGTTGCTTGACGAAATGTCGCATTCAAATCAACACCAAAATTTTGAAATATCACTTTATGATTTCGCCCAGCACGAGATCCTAGAAAAATTATATAAGGCAGACAATCAACGTTCCACAGAATGTTGGAGCCCTGATGAAATTGAGGAGTTTATTCTAGATTGTTTGAATGATCGTAATGTCAATTTATGCATTCGCTATTGGAGGGATGTTGCTGGCAATATTTATATCATCGACGGTGGGCATAGGATTTCAATTATTTATGCTTGGATCAAAAGATTCTTTATTGATGAGCAGGTAATAGGAGCTCCTAAATTCACGCCGTCACAAAAGCGAGATATTCGTCAGATTCGTCATCGATTAGGTGGATTAGCTGATTTTCAAGAGTTATGTAGTGATTCTGAGTTTCAGCAAAAATTAAAATCAACCAAAATTAATTTTATTGAAGTAATTGGGACACCTGAGGAGGCTCGGAAAGCCTTTTGTTCGATTAACTCAGATACGAAACGATTAGATCCAGATGAAGAATATCATTTACAGAATAGGGGGAGTGATGCTTTTTATGTGATTTATGCGTGTTGTTATATAAATGACAATAAATCTAACTTAGCTGAACTAAAATACGAGCAGATAAATGAATTAATTGCTTTGGGGGAGCAAATTCATGATCACCTTTTTAAGATAATACTTTTTCGAGCCGGATTTAACACACGGTAAAAAAATCGGCTTGGTCAATGAACTCCTGAATATCATGTTTGGTGATACTAGTCAGAATACTGTGAATATAGACCAAGGTCAGCGTGTAGAAAATTTAATGCTGAAACTTAGAGTTGTGCTGTGTCGTATCGCTACACCACCGATTAGTGTTCGGATTCCAAGTTTGGGCTTACACCCAAAACTATATTTTTATAAAGATAATCGTTTTCAAGTGACATCCTTTTTGGCCTGGTTCTCTATCGTCTGTGAAATTGAAGAAGGCTGTTTTGAAATACAGAATAAAAAGATAGATTTTATTGGATTTACTCGAGCACGCCGTGGTGTTGAAAGTTTAATTGAAAAAATTCCTGTGGCGATCAAAGAAACTGTCGGTAAGTTTGGTAGCGGGATCAGATCACATGAGCGATTGAAGAACGTGTATCAAGCCTTTATCTGTATTGGACTAAATATGGATTTAGATTTTGACGATGAAATTTGTTTGAACACCGTCATTCTTTCGATGAGTCAATCATTTGATTATATTAATTTTAACGATTTTTACCTTGAACGTTTTGGTGGCGATTATGATGAGAGCATTGTGGATGATGTTGTGAGCTTTGTGAAATCAGTAAGACCATCAAAGAAGAAAAAACCTCTAAATTTTTCACTCGCGACCAAAAGAAATCTTTATCAACGTGAGGAAAAGAAAACATGGAGCTATTGCGAAGTATGTGATAGTGCTCTATACGTTAAATCGACTGAAGTAGATCATCGAGAATCAAAAGCAGCAGGTGGCTATGGCATTCTAGAAAATGGAGCAATTATTCATCCTATATGTAATCGTTTCAAGTCAGATCGTACTTTGGAAGAAGTAAGAGCAGATTTATTTGACTAAAAAGATAAGGGAGCAAATGCTCCCTTATCTTTTTGTTTTTTAGTAGACTGGGGTCAGTGTTTAGCCTAAGCCTCAATTATGAAAACAATAGATTATTACAACCAATATGCGGATGAGTTTGCACAAGCAACGTTAAACGTAGATATGGAAAGCCTATACCAACCATTTTTAGCTGAGTTACCAGAAAGAGCTCGTATCCTTGATGTGGGTTGTGGCTCAGGGCGTGACACGTTGGCTTTTTTAAATAAAGGCTCTGTACACGACAAATTTCATAGGACCCTTGTCCTATCAGGCTTTTTCTTTCTTAAAATTGCTAGCACTTTCTTAAATTCTTCTTTTTTTCCAAAACCAATCAAACGTAGAATAGCCATTTGAACATAGTCCAAACCGTAGCGAAATAAACTTACTGAAAGTCGTCCATGCTTCTTTATTTTTATCGCTTTTTTCCGATCATGTTGCCATTCACCTGTTAAATAGCACCAACAGAAACCGATAGCTAGCACTGCTATCAATTTCTTGACTCGTCTAGGGTCTGTTAAACGAGTATTTTCAAGATTGAATCCACGTCCTTTGAGACAACTAAATAACGTTTCGATTTCCCAGCGTAATGCATAATCACGAATAGCAGAAGCATTAAACATAGGAGAAACAACAAGTAAAAGTTCTCCATCTTCTAATCGTAGCGCACTAATATACAGTTTCACTCGACCAACCCAAATACGTCGTTTACGACATTCAGTTTGACCAACTTGAAGATGACGAAATAAATCACTAATTTTATGATTCTTGGCTAAGTGATTGGTCACAATGAAGTTTTTTTAACACGTATACAGAAGTTAATGTCATTTTCAATTAACCATGTAAACCATTTCTCACCGATAAATTCTCTGTCTGCAAACACATTCACAATACGATCTTTACCAAAAATGGAGATAAAGCGTTGAATCAAAGCAATACGCTCTTTTGTATCTGAATTTCCACGTTTATTGAGCAATGTCCAAACAATGGGTATCGCTATTCCACGATAGACGATGGCTAACATCAAGATATTGATATCTCGTTTTCCCCATTTCCAATTAGTTCTATCCAAAGTTAATTGGACTTTATCGAATGAAAATATATTGAAAATTAACTGAGAAATTTGACGATAATCGAAATACTGATCTGCAAAGAAGCGTTGTATACGTCGATAAAATGATTGTGGTAAGCACTTGATGGGTAAGGCTTTAGATGCAGAAGAAAGATTACATGTCTGTTTTACAATTAATGCAAGCATAATCAGTGTAAAACATTTTGCATGTGACTTGTTCCACTTTAGATATTTGTTTAAGATGAGATGTAACTCATTGAAATGTGTCATCATATTCGTCGTCAGAAAACAAGTATTATGCCATTTTTTCAATGAGTTGATATGTGCTGAATTAGCAGGAGACTTTCACTTGGGATATGCTAGGCAGCTAACCGATAAAAGTTCTCTGCTATTTGATTTGGCGTTTTAAAATCCAAACTCTTTTGAATTCTTCGCTGATTATAAAATAACACAATGTATTTTGTAATATCTGCTTTAGCTTCATCTCTGGTTTTATAGTTGCAATGATGCACTAATTCATTCTTGAGTATGCCCCAGAAACTTTCAATCGGTGCATTATCGTAACAGTCCCCACGTTTGCTCATTGAACCTTGAAAATCACATTTTTCCAGTATCTTTCGATATTCATGGCTGCAATATTGGCTGCCTCTGTCCGAATGAATAATTAAGCCTTTCGTTGGTTTTTGATTACGAATCGCCATAGTCAGTGCATTGCAAACAAGTTGTGTGGTCATACGCTCATTTAAGCTATAGCCAACCACTTGTTTCGTGTACAGGTCTTTTACTGCTGCCAAGTATAACCAACCTTCAGCAGTCCAAATGTATGTAATATCGCTTGACCATGCAAGATTGGGCTTAGTCATTGAAAACTGTTGCTCTAGTAAATTTGCGTAGATCGCTCGATTATGATCACTCTTCGTAGTTCTTTTGAAACGCTTATGACGCTTACAATACAGCTGGTTGAGCTTTTTTATTTGACGTACAGCATACGTACTGATTTTGATACCTTGCGCTTGTAAATGCTTAGTTAATCGAATATAGCCATAGCTTTGTTTAGTTTCCTCATGAGCTATTTTGACCAAAATTGTCTGTTGATTTCGCTGAACCAATCTTTTATTCATGCCTCGTTTTAGCCAATCATAAAATCGTGACACTGAAACGTGAAGTAATCTAGCCATAAAGCTAATCGGGAATAAATGTCTTTGCTGTTTCATATAGGCGTACCTTACTGACTTTCTTTCGCAAAGTACGCTGCTGCCTTTTTTAGAAATTCACGTTCCATTTCAGCTGTTTTGAGCTGTTGTTTGAGCTTTTTATTTTCTTCGAGTAAGGCATTTATTAGTGCCTGCTAAGGTGCCAGTCTTTGCTTTATTATTCCAATTTGAAAGAGTTTGCATTGAAATGCCAAGTTGTCTGGCTGTTTCCGATACATTGCCTTGATTGGCTTCAATCAATTTTATTGCTTCAACTTTAAATTCTGCAGTGTAAGTCTTCTGTTTCTTGCTCATGGTAAACTCCTGATGAGTGTCTATAGTTTACCAAGTTAAAACCTCCTGTTTTCTCAGCACACATCAAGTTATCTTTTTTTGTCGTGTACAAAGAATTTTTTTAATGGGTATAATTATGAGTGGTTGTGGATGTAGTAAAGAAACACCATGCGAAGATAAGAAATCTCAACAAGAAAATCATCCATCAATTGCAGAAGCAAACAATTCAAAGAATTGTGATAATACGCTTAGCTGTTGTGGTGAAGAGGAAGAAAAAAAATCTTCATCTCCTTGCTGTAACACTTCAAACAGTTGTGAAGATACCGCTCAATCCTGTTGTGGTTCTGATCCCAAAGAAAATTTAAGCACTGAAGACGTTTTAAAAGATTCGCACTACATGAGTGAATACTTAGTTCCCAAAATGGATTGTTCTGCGGAAGAACAGATGGTTCGTATGGCGCTATCTTCAATT
>NZ_JACASN010000016.1:0-72191 GCF_013390985.1 Acinetobacter sp. Swhac1
ACATTGGCCGGTGGCTGCATGAAACCGCCAATCAGCGGATTCATGCCACCACGCAAGAAAAACCGGCTGTTCGACTGCAACAGGAGCAGCAAAAATTTACGCCATTACCGCAATCAGATACAGGTTCCAGCACTGTACCTGTTGCAGCAGCACAGCATGTCATGCCCTACGAGAGTTTGCAGCATCCCTTATCTGTATATGACCAGTTGCTGGGAGTTTCCTGATGAATCTGCAATACGACCGTATAGAGCAGCTTTGCCAAAAGCTCAATCTGCCTGCCATCGCATCACAATGGTCACATCATGCACAACAAACATTAGGTCAGGATGGAAGTTATGCCGACTTTGTTGAAGCGATCTTGACGCATGAATATGCTGCCAGGCAACAGCGCAGCCAGCAGGTACTGATGAAACTCTCAGGCCTGCCTCAAGTCAAAACCCTGGAAGACTATGATTTTAATTATGCCCTAGGGGCCCCTAAATCACAGGTGATTGAACTGTTCAATCTGAGCTTTATTGCTAGAACAGAAAATGTGGTGTTTCTCGGGGCTAGCGGAGTAGGAAAAACGCATTTATCTATGGCATTAGGCTATAAGGCCATCATGAACAGCATTAAGATCAAGTTCATTACCGCAGCGGATTTAATGCTGCAACTGAGTACAGCCTATCAGCAAGGTAAATTGAAAACCTATATGCAACGTGCGGTACTGGGACCAAAGTTACTGATTATCGATGAAATTGGTTATTTACCGTTTGGACGTGAAGAAGCGAATCTGTTCTTTAACGTGATTGCCAAGCGTTATGAAAAAGGCAGTACGATATTGACGAGTAACTTACCCTTTAGCCAATGGTCTAAGTCATTTGCGGATGATGTTACGTTGACCGCTGCGATGTTAGATCGGCTATTACATCACTGTCATGTGGTACAGATATCGGGTGAGAGTTATCGTTTGAAGGATAAAAAAAGAATTGGGATTCAGCCCCAGGTTGAAATTTAATACGAGATCAAAGGGGTCAATTTTACTTCGCCATTTTTAAGGTAAAAGGGGTCAATTTTAAAATGCCGTTGACAAAATCAACGATTTAATTCATTTTTCTATGCAGGATCTTTGAAAAATGCAGTAGAAAAACGGAGAAGTACATGACCTTTAGTTTAGCTCAAACAGCTAGTGCAGAAACCACACTAAAAGCACCTGCTGAAGCAGATCAGAACCTGCGGGATATCACTGAACTGGCGTGTTATATCTGTGATGCACCAGTGGCTATGGTGACGCGAACCGATGACACAAAGCTGAATCTAATTGCAAAAGTTGGTATTTCGCGTACCTCTGTATTAATTAAAGAGTCCTTTTGCGTGTATGCAATGGAAACACCTGATGCGGTAATGGTGGTCCCTGACGCTACTTTAGATCACAGATTCAGTACCAATGCTATGGTGATTTCAGGACCTGGCTACCGATTTTATGCTGGCTCGCCGCTGATTGATCCCGAAGGTGCAGTGATTGGTACTATTTGTGTCTATGATCATGTTCCTAAGCAGCTGAACCAGCGGCAGATAAGCTCTTTGCAGGCTCTGTCCAGACAAGTGATCGCCATACTGGAGCTGAAAAAAGTCGGCGAACAATTACATAATACCAGCATGACGGATGCGCTGACAGGGGTGAACAACAGAAGAGCTTTTGACCTCAAGTTTGAAGCTGAATTTGCTCGCTGGCAAAGAACAGGACAATCTTTTGTACTGGCATTGATTGATATTGATCACTTTAAGAGTTTTAACGACAGCTATGGTCATGCCGCAGGAGATGAGGCACTGAGTCAAGTCGCGGCTCTGTTTCAGCGCCATAGCAGGAACTATGACTTTTTCGCCCGTTATGGTGGTGAAGAGTTTGTGCTGATCCTGCCAGGCACAGACACAGCGTCCGCAAATAAAACACTGGAAAAGTTAAGGCTGGTAGTGGCTAACCATGAGTGGTTATTACGACAATTAACGGTCAGCATAGGTTTGGCCAGCGCTGATTTATTTGACGACAAAAAGCAGTTGCTCGAAGTCGCCGATCAGATGTTATACAAAGCTAAAACCCAAGGCCGCAATCAAACCAGTGTGTTCGCCACACTGTAAGAGATCTGTTCATGCTGCGCTGATCTCAAGACCTCATAAAAACTGAGGTCTTGCTTCGGTCGATAAGCTGGTCTGATATTGGCATTATTTATTCCTTTCAAATACATGGGTAATGCGACTTACACAGATTTTTTATGCTCTCTTGGACTCCATGTGAAGGAGATCGTCACATTCTTTACATATAGAAAATAGAGTTCTTTAGCCAGCTGCAATTTCAGATTAACCGATTCGGTAAGCTTTCTGCATTTCCGGAGACAACTTTTTTAGCCAGCTTGAGAGACTGAAGCCTTTTCTATCGGTACTATTTAATTTAGTAAAATACAGATGTTCATCCCAGCGAGGACCGAAATCTACTTCTGCAAGACTTACAAGCTGTTTGTTTCTGCGAAGACGATGCTTTTGATGGTAATCTTCGGCGGGCCAAAAATAACCATTTTGTTCTCCGGCCTCAATCACCTCGGGAGATTTCTCCTTTCCAATCGCTTGAATCAGTTCTTCAGCTACTTGTTTTTGCTCCAGATCAAAAACAAAAAGTATCTGGCGATACTGGCCCTGCTTTCTACCATGAACAGACCATGATTCAAAACTTCCAAGAAGTTCCCTGTAGCTGATTTGGTCTTTATCGTAGATCACTCTGACGACTTCGGCGTGTCCGTTGATGTTGCGGTAACTCGGATCCAGAGTTGATGCTCCAGCGTAGCCAACACGTGTTTGCACTACTCCCTGCGTCCCTCCAAAATTAGAATCCGGTCCCCAAAAGCAACCCATGCCGAAAACCGTTTGACTAAGCTTCCCGATTTTCAATGCTTCTTCGATTGCTTCAGGGGTTGCAAATTCATAGCTTTCAACACCGTCTTCTTTATTCATTTTTAGATCCGACATATTTTTCACCTAACTTTCAAAAATTGAAGCCACTCCCATTCCTCACGCCGTGCAAACGACGATAAGACCACGTTTTCCAACACCAGCTTGATGAAGTATCTTTGCTAAAACTCCGCAGCATGTTTCTTGGTAACACAACTGCGGAAAATTGCTGTAATCATTGATCTTACTGCTTATTAAGTTATTAATAATTCTAAAAAACTCATTATTTCATTGAAGCTTCCAACCACCTGTCAAGGTCCTTGAACTTGGGGTTTCTCAGCTTCTTTGTCCCAACCACTATTGTCGGGAAATTCAGCTTTCCGTTCGAATAGAGGGAGCACAGTTCATCAGCAGCCGCGTCGTCTTCATGAACATCTAAAAAATCAAACTCGATTCCTTTTTCTTTCAAGTACGACTGGTAAATCTTGGTTTTGTGGCAGTCCTTATGACCGAACAGCTTAATCCCCACGACCCCCTCCATTTTCTAAAATTACTCTACAAACTTCAACGACTCCGAGTTGATGCAGAATCGAGCCCCAGAGGGCTCAGGACCATCTGGAAAAACGTGCCCTAAGTGGGCTTCGCACACATTGCATAGCACTTCGATTCTTCGTCCGTAAGTCGTGTCCAGTTCATATTGAATTACGTTGTCGGCGACGGGCTCAGAAAAACTCGGCCAACCTGTTCCCGAATCAAACTTAACGTTCGAATCAAACAGTTCAGTGTCGCAGCCCGCGCAGGCATACCGTCCTGCCTCATAAAATGAACAGAGTTCCCCAGTGTGAGGGCGCTCGGTGCCTTTCTTCCGCATGACATTAAATTGAGCGGGCGTCAGAATTTTTTTCCACTCTTCCTCGCTCTTTTCTACTTTTCTAGGAGGAGCGGGAGTGCCGTTATCGAGATAGTTGTTAATGCTTTCCCAGTTGAACATAAATTTGCTCCTTTATTTTTGGGTTTGTTCTTTAGCTATCAATCCACGCGAAGAAGTCAGTCGCGCTACCAATGAATTTTCCATCCACAAAAACTTGCGGAACAGTTTGAAGGTTGGTTTTTTTCTTCAACTCATCATAAGTCTTGGGATCGTCATCCACGCGAATTTGTTTAAAATCAACTTTTTCAGAAGTTAAGTACTCCTTCACGCGTTTACTAAACGGACAATGGTCTTTTGTGTAGATGACAACGTTCTTAAGTTCTTTCATTTTTTCCTCTTTCGTTTGATTCATGGTTTAATCTCTCTCAAAATGGCACGTGTACCCGTGGGGATTCTTCTTCAAATAGTTTTGGTGATACTCCTCAGCGTCATAAAACTCTTTTTCCAAGGCTACCGTCGTGACCACGGGATTCTCGAAGCGACCGATCTCATTGACCTCATCAATCACGTTTTCGATAATCGCTTTCTGTGCATCGTCACGATAGAACGCTGCCGAGCGATACGAAGTGCCAACATCATTTCCTTGGCGATTCTTCGTAGTCGGATCATGGATTTTGAAAAAGTAATGTAGAATCTCTTCGAGAGATATTTCGTCTTGGTCGTATTCCACGCGAACCGCTTCGGCGTGCCCCGTTTTCCCTGTTATAATATCGGCGTAGGTAGGATCATCAAAATCTCCGCCAGAGTAGCCCACCTTCGTTGACGTCACACCGTCCAGACTCCTAAGGAGGTCTTCGAGACCCCAAAAACACCCTCCGGCAACGATCACATAATCTAGTTTCATAAAGCCTCCTTAGTTTTCATCCACTTACTGATTAGACTGACTTTACAGCATGTAAAATAGATATAATATGTTCAATAGTTCGTATAACATGACCTATTGGACAGTTTACGTAGGAGCTATATATGGATGTTCTCAGTGAAATTTTAGATAAGGTAGAGCTTACTAGCAGCTACTGGTATAGAACCTCATTTGCGGGAGACTGGGGCATCAGCCTCCCGCAGGAAGAGAATCTAGCGAGATTTCACATCGTGACTCATGGCGAGTTTTGGTATGAGGTGCCAAAACTTAAACTTAAAGCATTGGCGGAGCAGGGCGATATTTTGATCTTTTTCAAAGGGATGGAGCACACCATGGCCAGTGCACCAAAAATCAAGGCCGAGCCTGCGGTCGAATTTAGAGCTAAAGCCAACCTCACCGAAGCTCAAGTTTTGGAATACGGTGATCAGAGCAAGCTCAAAGCCAACGTCGTTTGCGGACATTTTTGTTTTAATGGCGGACCCGATCATCCATTCTTAAATTCGCTGCCAAATGTCGTGCATATCAAGAGTGCTGATAACTCCCACTCGCCTTGGCTTGCCATGCTTTTAAGTATTATAGAGCAGGAAGCAAAATCAGGGCTTCCTGGAAGCAACACGTTAGTCAGAAAGCTGACCGAAATTATCTTCGTGCAAGCGTTAAGAATCCACATGTACAAATCCAATAAAAATGCTGGATTCTTCAAACTGATCGAAAATCCGCAACTCAGCAAAACCTTGGAAGCTATTCATCATAGTCTCGATAAAAAATGGGGTCTTGACGATCTCGCCGGGATTGCGGGGATGTCGCGTACGAACTACAGCGTCAAATTTAAGGAGCTGTCAGGCATGACACCTCTTGATTATTTAACCTATTGTCGGCTTGAAAAAGCAAAGCAGCTGCTTAAAGAATCCGGTAAGTCTGTTCCCGAAGTGAGTGAAGCCATTGGGTATCCGGCACATGAACACTTTCAAAAGTTGTTTAAGAAAAAAATTGGCAAAACTCCTAGCGCGTACAGAAAAGAAAATTCTGAAAAGGTGTAAAAATGAATATCTATAACTCTCCTGTTACCAAAATAGCTTTCTGGGTCATCGTCGTCGGCAGTGTATTCTGTCTTCTTCTCCCTTTATTCTTACCTCTTCTTCCTCTTCACTACTTGAAGGATTATGGCGAAATAGGAGATGCTTTTGGAGGTATTTCGAACCCATTCGTACAGATACTAGGTTCAGTAGTTCTGTTTTTAGCGCTGAAAGCCCAGATTGATGCGAATAGAATCCTTCATCAGCAAATCGAAAAAGAAAACACGAAGGAGCAACTAAGGCACGAGTTAGATCAACTTCACGAACTTTATATGTTCGTCGAAAGAAACATCAAAAATTTTAGTTACGATCAAGAAAAGACCGTTGATGGCAAGACGCAAGTGATCCTTCTGTATTCTCGACGTGCGATTAAATGTTTCATGGAGGATCTAGAGAGCTTAGATGTTGATATTCACAAAGATGACGACATTTTAAGGTTCGACGGGGTTAAAGAAATTATGAGCATTTTGAACAGCGTTGACCTATATTTCGACAAAATCAAAGACAGCGAGATTGCACCTTATCATAAGAGTTTTTATAAAACGCTTATGCAGCACGAACTTCTCTTCAGCGTTTTTCCTTATCAAGATCTCGACAATCAAGCGTACCTAAAACAAGAGCATTGCCCAGAGTGTGGTGAATATCATGCAAATTATCCGCCACTGATTTATGACCGGTTACAGAAAATTAAAAAAAGTTTCTCCTGATGTATTATGGATATTTATTCGGTATCGGTCCTACCAAAAAGCTATTTGTAGTATCTCGAGTACGTGCTGTGGTGTAGTAATTCCAATCTTAGAAAACTCAAAGCTTATTCTGAAACTATCGGAATTGTCGGTTGGGTGAGACTTAGTCGCCCCGTAAAGCCTTATCGGGGCGGCAAAGATAACTTTTTATATCACTGCTATTGATGACGTCCTTTGTTTACTAAAGTTGTAAGCCCTTATTCTTTGTTTTAGACCTTCAACCACTCCGGGCTTGTCACTAGGAGAGTCCCCTTGGCTAACCTTAGCCGTCAGATCGTATTCAGCGATTTCTAGCCGGTCCCCCTGAATCATTTTACGCCAACCGTTCCACAACTTAGGGTCAAGCTCTTCGGTACGCCAACCATCGGTCGGTTCGCTCCGACTCGCTAAAGCCAGATCCCTGATTTGGTTCTGGAGCGTTAGATCGTCAATCATTGTTTGGGAGTGAGAATGTTGAGGGATTAAGTTTTGATACAAAAGATTAAACTTACACCAATTTTACGCCATGGAATTTTAATATTTTTATAAATTATTGATATTTAATATATATTTTAAATTTATTGTCCAATCCATCATAGGGGCAACCGAAATGCGAGGTTGTAAAGTTTGGATGGCACGTGTCATAACCCACCTGAATTGAAAAACAAAAGCACAAGACCGCGCATTATACGGGGTTTAAGTGAAAATCGACAGTATCCCCAACCCACATCCATTGGCATCAACTTTGCTTTGTTCGCTATGAACACAGCAGCGCAACCGTAGGTGCTAAAGCGGAACTGCTCAGTATTTGTATGCGTAGCCGTTTTTTAGTATGTTGAAAAGATAACGATAACGCAGCATAAGAGTGAGAATAAAATGTTGGTATTAGAAGAAATTTATCGAACTAAGAAAAATGAATTTTCAAAGGCATTTAATTTACGCATGCAGCGCAGTTTAAGTTGGTGGAAAAAAGCCATTGATTTTCATGATGATCTTGATATGCAATTTATGACAGCATGGGTAGCCTTGAGTGCCTTGTATGCGCAAAGTCAGACAGCAGAGCATACACAACAACAGACCTTGCAGCAATTTGTGCAGCGTATGTATCAAAAAGATGTCGATCAGCGCATGGCGAGAATTATTTGGGAAAAATATCCACAAAGTTTAGAGGTGTTGCTGACCAACCCTTATTTGTATCAAAGTTTTTGGGATTGGCGTAATCAAAAAATGACTGAAGCTGAATGGCGTGCAGATTATGAAGCAGAGAAACAGCAGATTATGCAGGCATTGCACATCCATGATTCAGCTACAATTTTGGCATGTTTGTTTAAGCGCTTATTGACGTTACAGCAGCAACTTTTACAAGGTGGTGCAACTTATAACAGTGCAATCAACCGCAAACAACTCAGCCATGCCAATACTTTACTGTGTGCGTTGATGCCGTGTTTTATCCAAATTTTATTGGAAAATTTAGAAAATGTGGAGTTGAGTCAGCCATTTTATCCTGTGATGCAAATGTCTTAAGCGACTTGCTTGATTGTAATAGCAGCGTTTAAGGCATGGCGGTGTGTTGACGTTGATGTTGCCAGTCGAGCAGGGCAAAGCTCATTGCGGCGGCAACAAAACACAAACCAACTAGGCAACTCCATAACCATCCACCGTGTTGCCATGCATAGATTCCCAAGGCAGAACCACAAGCACCGCCAGTAAAATAACTGGTCATATAAATTGAGTTAATCCGCGATTTGGCATCGGGGCGTAAGCGAAAAATTACGTTTTGGTTGCTGCTGTGTACGGTGGCAAGCCCAAGGTTAATTAAGCCAAAACCAAGAATATAGCTCCATAAGCTAAATTGTCCGTTGTATAGAAAGACCCAACTGATTGCCAATAGCGCCAAACCACCCCACGTCAGCGCTGTAACATAGCCACGATCTGCAATTTTCCCCACGTGTTTGGTCGAAAGAGCACCGAATACACCCACCATTGCCACAATGCCCACCATAAAGTCAGCTAAGCCAAAACTGGATTTGAGTAATACTGCAATGGTGGAAAACAACACGCTCATCGCTGCAAAAGCAAACGCACCGAGCAAGGCACGATAGACCAAACGACGTTCTTCTAAAATGAGTTTGCCCATAGACTGAAACACGGCCAAATAGCTGAGTTTGCTGGTAGAAATAAAAGGCAAACGTGCTTTAAGTACCGCAGCAATACACAACATGAATATCCCGCTGAGCAGATAAATCACTTTCCAGTGAAATAAATTAGATAGCAAGCCTGCTAAACTGGTCGAAAGTAAAATACCGACCAATAAACCACTCATCAGCAAACCAACAACTTCTCCCATTTTTTCAGGTTTTACGGTCATGGTCGCAAAAGGAATTAATACTTGTGCCGCCACAGAGAATAGCCCTGTGATGATGGTGCCAATCCAAAGCATGCTTAAATTGCTAGAAAAGGCACATAAAAATAAGCCAATCGAGGCCAAAAACATTAATAGGGGAATGAATTTGGTTTTATTGACAATATCGCCCATAGGCACAATGAACAATAAGCCCAGTGCATAAGACACTTGTGCAAAAGTCACCGTCAATGCCACTTGGGATTGCGGAATTTGGAAAGATTGATGAATCGAGTAAATCAGCGGTTGGCAATAATAATTCGCACCCGCGCATAGACCACAGGCAATCGCCATCAACCAGAGCAGGGTTTTATCTTGGCTGATGTCGGGTGCAGTGTTCATAATTATCCTAAGGTCAATGGTAAAACGGGGTTGCAGTAGCTCAAAGATTGAATCCAATATTCAACTTCATTAGTGGCAGGATGTCGCCTTTAGCTTAATGAGAAAACTTGTTTTTGGACAAGGTGATCATCATCACGCCTACAATATTGAGCATGCAGCCGAACCATTGTATGCCATTTAGATGTTCACCTAAAAATGCTGTGGCCAATAGAATCGTCAAGATGGGGCCAATTGAAGCAATCATGGCCGATTGTGCCGCACCTAAACGGGCGATACTGTGCGCCATGAGTAAGGTGGGCAAGACTGTGACAAATATCCCTAAAGCAATACCATAGCCTAGCACTTCTACAGGCAGTTGTTGCACCAGTCCGAGCGGATTAGGTGTGACCAAACTGTAATGCGTAAGCGTACCGATGCAGGCAATACTTAAAGCCAGACCTGTAAAATTCCAAGAGCCAAAATGCTGAATCAGGCTTTTGGTCAGCAATAAATAGCCTGCAAAACACACTGCACTGGCGAACACCAAACTACTGCCTAACCAAAAATACGTGTCATGTGGGGTATTGCTCTGTTCCTGTAACATCACAATCACTGTTCCGCCATAACTCAGAGCAATTGCAAACAGACTCAGCCAGCTAAGTTTCTGCCGATACATTACGCTCGAAGCCAGAACGGTGAGCGTTGGATATAAAAACAGAATAATGCGTTCTAATGAAGCGCTAATGAACATCAGCCCTAAAAAATCCAGCCAGCTAGAAAAATAATAGCCCATCAGACCTGCAAATATTATTAGCAGCCAATTGCGTGTAGAGATGTTGCGACTGTGATGGCGATTGAGCCAACAAATCAGCAAGAAGAAAGGCAGGGCACTTGCCATGCGCAAAGCCATGAGTACGGTTGCATCGACCAACGGTGAAAGTGCATAAGCCTGTTTAATAAAAATGGCTTTGGTACTAAACAAAAAGGCTGCAAATAAGGCAAAGATGGAGCCCCATTGTGTGGCGTTAAGTCTGATCATGAAAAATGCTGTCGAGCAAGGTGGATGCAAGAGAAGTGACACATGCCGCGCACACAAATGCAAGTTGCATGATAGATAAAGGCAGATGCGACTGCATGGATCAAGCTGTGTGTGCTGTATTTGAGCAAGCATAGCCGATTTTATGCAGATGGTCTGCTTGAGATGGCATAAATTTTGTGAAAAGTAGAGTAAATGGGATTTGCACGATAATGGTGCAAATTAGTTGAAAATATTGCAAAACAGAGAAAATCCATCATCAGACAAAATGACGCACAAAAAAAATGAAAAAAATAGCAGCACTTAACTTAGACCTGAGTTGAATAAATTCAAGCTTCTTTTAAAAGTTTTACTGTTTCAAATATTCGGTTTTACTCATAAGGCAAAGGTAGGTTTTTCTAAGGTTTTCAGATGCGCAAAACACTTCTAAATTGAACCATGTTGTGCGGTGTAAAAATTGTCAAAAAAGTCAATTTGGTGTTTAAGTTTTTGCTTTTAGCGCTTAAATGTATAGATATGCAATCTTTTAGCGCTAAGTCGGATTTTCCCAATTAAGTGAAATGCGTGTCAGAATGATCAATGCTTAATTCATTTAAATGTGGTCAACTGCAAGCTCAAAGCATCGCTTTTTTTCTTTTAGACACTTCAAATCGAAGTTTTGCTGAATAATTAGACTTATATTCAAGAAGCAAAACTTATCAATTATATCTCGCAACAATATTTTTATGAATCATCAGTTCAAAATATGGGTATTTATTAAATAAATATTGGGTGGTAATTTAAAAATGTTGCATTAGAATCCAAAAATTCAACAAAACTTATCCTGAGGGGAAAGCATCGTTATCCACGATGTTGACTTAAGAAAAACTAGCTTGAGGAACGCTCATGCAGATCGGAATTCCAACCGAAACTGTTGTCGGTGAAAATCGTGTCGCTGCGACGCCAGAAACAGTAAAGAAGTTGATTAGCGCGGGTCATAGCGTAGTCATTGAACGTGGTGCAGGCGTAAAAGCCGCTTATATCGACAGCGCTTATGAACAAGTAGGCGCGACCATGACAGATGATGCTTATCGCGGTAGCCAAATGATTTTGAAAGTTCGTGCCCCAAAGGGTGAAGAAATTCAAAAACTTGCACCGAACAGCACTGTGGTGGCGATGTTTGATCCTTACCGCAATACTGAATTAGACCAATTTGCTGCGGCTCAGGTGTCTGCATTTGCTTTAGAGCTTTTGCCACGTACCTTGTCGCGTGCGCAAAATATGGACGTGTTGTCATCACAAGCCAACTTGGCAGGTTATAAATCTGTGTTGTTGGCTGCAGCAGAATATCAACGCATGTTCCCAATGTTAATGACGGCAGCGGGTACTGTAAAACCTGCGCGTGTTGTGATCATGGGTGTGGGTGTTGCTGGTTTGCAAGCCATTGCAACAGCGAAGCGTTTAGGTGCTGTAGTCGAAGCAACTGACTTGCGTCCAACGGCAAAAGATCAGGTGGAATCTTTGGGTGGTAAGTGGTTAGACGTACCAATGTCTGAAGAAGAACAACAAAAAGCTGCCGATGCTGCCAAAAATGGTTATGGCTGGATGCCTGGTGAACAATACATTAAAGACCAAGCAGTGATTGTCGATAAAGCCGTTTCTAATGCGGATATCGTGATTACCACTGCGTTATTGCCGGGTCGTGATGCACCGCGTTTAATCAAAGCGGAAACTGTGGCAAAAATGAAGCCGGGTTCTGTGATTTTAGATATGGCAGTCGAAACGGGCGGTAACGTCGAAGGTTCACAATGCGGTGAAACTGTAGTGACTGCCAATGGTGTGAAAATTTTGGGTATTCCAAACATTCCATCGACTGTATCGACAGAAGCATCTGCACTATATGCGCGTAATGTGTTGAATTTTGTTGAAACATTATTTGATAACGACAAGAACTTCGCATTGAATCCTGAAGAAGAAATTCAGAAAGCGTTGCTGGTCACTCATAACGGTCAAGTGCTGTTAAAGCGTGGTTAAGGAGAATTCTCATGGTTGAAACAATTACGATTTTTGTCCTTGCCATCTTCGTAGGTTACTACGTGGTGTGGGGGGTAACACCTGCGTTACATACGCCATTAATGGCAGTAACCAATGCACTTTCTTCAATCATTATTGTAGGTGCGATGATTCAAACTGTTGGTCTACCAATCATGGGTGTAGAAGGCAGTGTCGATTTCCAAACCATTAATGTGGTGAGTGTACTGGGTGCGATTGCTGTGTTCTTGGCAAGCATCAATATTTTCGGTGGTTTTGCAGTGACTGCACGTATGCTGGAAATGTTCAAACCAAAAGCAAAGAAAAAAGAGGGCTAATGCATGGAATTTATTCGTGAATATGCAGACTGGTTCTATTTAATCGGGGCTGTGCTCTTTATCTTAACTTTACGTGGTTTGTCTGGGCCTAAAACTGCGATTGCGGGCAACCGTTACGGCATGATCGCAATGGCGATTGCAGTCTTGACTACATTCTTTGTGGCAGACAATCCAGTTGTGTGGATGATTCTGGCAGCTATGGCAGCAGGTGCGGTGGTGGGTATTGCCCGCGCACGTACGGTGCCAATGACTCAAATGCCTGAAACTGTAGCGTTAATGCACTCTTTAGTCGGTTTGGCTGCAGTTTTAATTGCGATTGCTGCGATTATTCATAACAACAAGTTAATCGAACTTGGTCCAGACTTGTTGGCTGCAAATGGCATTACTTTCCATGAAATGAGCAAAGTTCATTTATTTGAATTGTTTGTAGGCTGTTTCGTGGGGGCGATTACCTTTACCGCATCTGTTTTTGCATACGGTAAATTGGCGGCAAAGAAATGGGCAAAAACCATTTCGGGTGCATGGGTAAAACCTGTTCAAGCGTTAATTTTCCTTGCTATGCTCGGTTTCGGGATTCACTTCTTCCTGAGCGGTAACATGACTTCATTCTGGGCAATGACAGGTTTAGCCTTGGCATTCGGTTGGGTATGGATTGCACCAGTGGGTGGCGGTGACATGCCAGTTGTGGTGTCATTGTTGAACTCATTCTCAGGTTGGGCTGCAGCAGGTATTGGTTTCACACTTGAAAACAACATGCTGATTGTTGCAGGCTCGTTGGTCGGTTCTTCAGGTGCGATTCTGTCTTACATCATGTGTAAAGCCATGAACCGTTCAATCATCAACGTATTGTTTGGTGGTGCGATGGGCGGTGCAGCAGCACCAACGGCAGCAGCGGGTGCGCAAGTGCAACGTAACTACCGTTCAGGTTCTGCAGATGATGCTGGCTTCTTGATGTCAAATGCAGACAGCGTGGTGATTGTACCGGGCTATGGTATGGCGCAAGGTCGTGCACAGAATGCAGTCAAAGAATTAGCCAACTTGTTAAAAGAGCAAGGTGTAACTGTGCGTTTTGCGATTCACCCAGTGGCAGGTCGTATGCCGGGTCACATGAACGTATTGCTTGCAGAAGCTGACGTACCGTATGAAGACATCTTAGAAATGGACGAAATCAACTCAGATTTCCCTGCAACAGATGTGGTGTTGGTGATTGGTGCAAATGACGTAGTTAACCCTGCGGCAAAAGACGATCCAAACTCGCCAATTTACGGCATGCCAATTCTTGAAGCGCATAAAGCACGTACCATTATGGTCATCAAGCGCTCAATGGCAACAGGTTATGCGGGTCTAGACAACGACTTGTTCTATAACGACAAGACCATGATGATTTTTGGTGATGCCAAGAAAGTTGTGGAAGATATGACTAAATCAATCAACGGTACAGGTCACTAAGACACTGTTCCTAGAGATGAAACCGCCTTCGGGCGGTTTTTTATGGCTGATGTAAAGTGGTCAGTTGAGATAGGGAATTTGGTTAGGGTAGGTTAATACGATATAAAAACGATTAGAGATCTAAACTTCAAAAGATCCGCATTAAAAAAGCGACTTATTTGAAAGTCGCTTTTTGTGTATCTTTAAGGCTGCTCAAGTGAGCTGTTGTATTAAGCAACAGACTCAGGCGTAGTGCGCCATAAGCTTTCTAGGTCGTAGAATTTACGTGCTGTTGGTAGCATGATGTGAACCACTACCATACCAAGATCGACCAAGATCCATTCTGCATCACGTTCACCTTCAATACCAATTGGGCGGAAGCCTGCTTTGCGCGCTTCTTCGGCAACATTGTCGGCAAGAGATTTTACGTGGCGAGTTGATGTACCGCTAGCAATCACAATGGCATCTGAAACATTGCTGATGCTGCTGACATCAAGTTCAACAATTTCTTTGGCTTTTACATCAAGGAGAGCTTCATGTACAACTTTAAGACAAGTTTGTACGTCATGCTTTTGGGTATTCATTGCAAGATCGTGAGAATTAGAAGCGCCGGGCGATGGTTCTAAATTCATGGGGTGTATAATTTCCTAAAATTATTCATCCTCTAATATAGCTGTTTTAGCCTGAAATTTCAAATCGGTTTAATTTTAACCACTTTGATTTGAGGGAAAGTATTTGTCTTTCCATGCAAATGATTGATTTGACGCCAGACTTGGGCGGTATTCTGCAGCGATATAGCCTGAATAAGCACTGTGCTGTAACCATTTGAAAATAGTAGTATAGTCTAGCTCGCCTGAATCGGGTTCATGGCGTCCTGGATTGTCGGCAAACTGGATATGACCAATATCCTGAATGTTTTCTTGCAATGCGCTCAGCACATCTTCACCCATCATCGCCATGTGATAACAGTCGTATTGTATTTTAAGAGCAGGATGTTTGACTGCTTCTAGCATCTCTTGAGCTTGCGCAATATTTTGTACTAAAAAGCGTGGCATGTCGGTGCCATTAATCATTTCAAAGACAGGCTGAATATGATGTTGAGTGAGCATCGAGCAGGCCAGTTTTAGGTTTTCTGCCAGTGTGTTTAAGCAAGGCAGTAAATCGGCATCGACAGGTTGTTTGCCTGCCAAAATATTGACGCTAGGGACATTTAATGCCGTGGCATAGCGGATGGCTAACTCTAAGGCATGATGAAATTCAATCTCTTTCCCGGGTACGCCCGCCAAACCATTGCCGCCTTGCATGAGGTCACCCGCAGGGACATTGATTAAACACAGGCTGAGTTGGTGGAGTGTGAGTTGGGTTTGAATCTGCTCAATACTCAGCTCATAGGGAAATTGAATTTCAACATGCTGAAAACCATGTTCGCGTGCAAGGGCAAAGCGTTCAATTAAAGGCACTTCGGTAAAAATCATCGACAGATTAACCGCCAGTTTAGACATGCAGGTGCTCCTTGCAGGCAAAGGTTGGATCAGGAATCAAGCCGATTAAGCTTCGACCTGATGAATAATGGTGGCTAAATCTGCTTCTGCAAAACCCTTGGCTTGATGGGCTTGCAGTTGTGAAAGGGCTTTTTCTGCCACAGGAATCTGTAACTGAAATTGCGCTGCCAGTTGTAAGGCATTGTTTAAATCTTTAGACAGGGTTTGGACTTTCCATTGCACAGGCTCAAAACTGTGAGTTGCCATACGTGGAGTTAAAATCTGAAACGGTTTCGAGTCGGCAAAACCACCTGCCAAAGCTGGGGCAAGTAGCTGTGTATCTACACCTGCTTGAGCAGCAAGGGCAACGGCTTCTGCAATTAAGGTACTATTTGCGGCAACAATCAATTGATTGCAAATTTTGGTGGCTTGTCCTGTTGCGGTTTCGCCCATGCGGGTCACACGTTGTGACAGCACCGCATAAATTGGGCTTAATTTTTCAATAGTGTTGGCATCGCCACCTGCAAAAATTACTAGCGTACCTTGTTCTGCTCCCGCGGTGCCACCAGATACAGGTGAGTCAATCCAAGTCACGTGTTTTTGCTTGGCTTGTTGTGCAAGGGCTTTGGTTTGTGCAACCGATAAGCTGGAAAAATCAACAATGACTTGTTGTGTGGTTAAGTATGGTTCAATTTGATCAAATACGCTTTGAACTGCATGATCATCGGCTAAACAGGTCAAAATGACAGGGTATTGCCCGATCTCTTGAAGCTGAAGCGGTTTAGCACCTGCATTGATTAACGGTTCGCATGCAGCAGGGCTGCGGTTCCATACTGCGACCTTATAACCCGCCTGAATTAAGCGGGTCGCCATGCGCGTGCCCATGAGTCCCATACCTAAAAAAGCGATTTGTGTGTCATGGTCAAAGTGCATAGCGAGTTCTCCTTTTTTCCTACATTACAAGCCCTTGGCGAAATGTCAATCTCGCCTTTGGTCAAAGTAGGCAGCAGATTTTGCGATTAAAATTGACGTGGGGCAAAGCGTACTTCTGGATTCTTATCCTTTTTACGTGCCAGTTGGCTATTTTTACCCAATAATAATTTTAATTGCCAAATTTTTTCTAAGCGTAAAGATTTTGCAGGCGTGTGTTCCATGGCATCCAATACTTGTTTGGCTGCTGCCAAAGCATCGGGAGAGCGCTGTGCAATTTCTTCAGCAAGTACTTGTGCTTGTTGTAATGGGCTATCGGTAAGATGTGTCACTAATCCAATCTCTTTGGCATAGTTTGCATCAAAAATACGTGCGGTGAGGGTTAATTCTTTGGCAAGGTCTAAACCAATCAAACCTTTTAAAGAACGGCTGAGTCCCATGTCTGGCACTAAGCCCCAGCGGCTTTCCATGATCGACATTTGTGTGTCAGGATGTGCAATACGAATGTCGGCAGCCAACGCCAGTTGCATGCCTGCACCAAAACAATAACCTTGCATTGCTGCAATGACAGGTACAGGTAACTTCTGCCAAACCAAAAATGCTTTTTGGAATAGACTTTGCCCCGGTTTAATCAGTTCCCAAGCTGCAAAAGCACGGTTTTGTGGATTGTTGAGGTCGGCTAAATCAATGCCTGCACTAAAAACTTGTGCTTCACCTGTTAAAATTACACAACGTAAACTGCGGTCTTTTTTCAGTTTTTCTGCGGTGCGTACCAATTCCTTGAGCAGGGCAAAGCTCATCGCATTGCGCTTATCTGGACGGTTTAAGGAAACGATTGCAATGCCATTATTTTTTTCAATACGAAGTAAGGTCATGTTGTGAACTCTTGTTTTGACTGGGCAAAGCATAGCATGCACAGACCTAAGATAAATGACAGCAGAGTCACGGCCAAAACGGTGGACTCTGCCTGAAATGATTCCTAAAAATCATGCGATGCTGTTTGTGAAACGTGTATTTAAAACGCTATTTTTGTTTTGACGAAATGCTATTCATCCCAGATTCACTACGAACCAGTTGCTGTGTGTTGAGCAAAAATATGTTCTGCTGCATGTTCCACTTGTTGGATGCAGGCTTTTAGCTCCTGATAACGATTCAGCACTTCCTGCACAAAGAGTTCGTCGGCTTTACGACGTTCCTTGCGCAGGGTCGATACAAACTGTTCAAATGAGCCTGTGACATCCTGCAGGTTTGGTGTGCCAACATAACGGGTTGCACCATATAGACGATGCAGTACGTGCTCGAGTTGCGGAAAATCTTCCAGTTCAATCAGTTGCTCCATTTCATTTAATTCGGTGGCAAAACTGTCGACCAGCATTTTCAGTAAATCTACCGCAAGGTCTTCTTTGTTGGCAGCGAGCATCAGACTTTGTTGCCAGTTCAGCACGTCTGGATCAAGTGCTTCAATTACAATGGCTTTATCTACCGCAGGCGGTTTATTAAAACTTTGCGTGGTCCAATGGGTTAAAATTTGGATGATTTGTTTAATCTGAATCGGTTTGGTGACATAGTCATCCATACCGACTTTGAGTAATTTTTGCTTTTCATCGGCAAGAGCATGCGCGGTGAGGGCAATAATAGGTAAGCGTTTGTGATTTTCCAAAGTCGATTCTAAAGAACGAATCGCACGGGTGGTATCTACCCCCGACATCACAGGCATTTGAATATCCATAAAGATCAGGTCAAATGGTTGCTGTCCCTGCTCAATGCGTTGCTGCAAAAACCCCAAAGCTTCCTGACCACTTTGCGCTTTGGTGGTGGTCACATTCAGTTCGCCTAACAAGGCTTCGAGTACAATCAGGTTTGGTAGATGGTCATCCACCGCTAAAACGTGCAGGCCTTTACCATCAAATGATGCAGACTCCTGTTCATCAAAACTGTTTTCATTGTTGAGTAAGTCAATTAGGGCAGAACGGCTAAGCGGTTGATACAAAGCCCGTGCACGATATTCATTTAATAGGCTTGGGTCTAGCGCCATTTGATAGCCATATACCGCCAAGTTGCCTTGATAACGGGTACGAATTTCTTTTAACAAGGCTTCAGTGTCGCCGCTATGGTCAACAATCAACCAAGTATTGTCTTGCAGGTCAGATACATCTTTTAAGCGGCTAAATAAATCTAGAATTGAAGCGGCTTCAACATGTCGCACCGCATAATTTTCAAGATAATGACGCAAGATATTGGCTGTGGCAGGGTGCGCCAAATACGACACCACCTGAATCTCTTTAAAAGTTGGATGCTGCTGAGCATGGGCCTCATCTATCGTAAACAAGGCAGTAAACCAGAAGGTCGAGCCTTTTTCGGTTGGGGCACGTTCTTGATTGTCTTCAAAGCCAATTTGACCTTGCATTAAATGCACCAACTGTTTGGAAATAGCCAAACCTAACCCTGTACCACCAAATTGACGCGTGACCGAAGTATCACCCTGAGAGAACGACTCAAACAGTTTTTTACGGTCCGTGCCGCTTAAACCAATACCGCTATCTTGGACGCTAAAGTGAATCAGACATTGTCCAATATCATCATGTTCTACCCGCGCCCGTACAATAATTTCACCATCGGGGGTGAATTTAATCGCATTGGAAATTAAATTGGTTAAAATTTGCTTGAAACGTAAAGCATCGCCCAGCACATATTGCGGCACATTATTGGCAAAATAAAAGGCCATGTTGATGTGCTTTTGCGCAGCCAATGGCGAGAGCATATCCATCACATCAAAAATAGCTTCTTCTAAATCAAAGGGTGCGGTATCCAGCTCCAGTTTGCCTGCATCAATTTTAGAAAAATCCAATACGTCATTAATAAGTGCTAAAAGATGCGCCGATGATTTACGAATAGTCTGTAAATACAAATTCTGTTCATTGCTCAGATTTTCCTGACGCAATAACAGGTGGATAAAACCATCAATACTGTTTAGCGGTGTTCTGAGTTCGTGGCTGATGTTGGCTAAAAATACCGATTTAGACTGGTTGGCAGAAATCGCTTGGTCACGTGCCTGACGATAAGTGATGTTCTGTACTTCCAAAGTATCGAGGGTACGACGCAAGTCATCTTCGGTTTGTTCGGTGTGTTCTTTGAGTTCTAAAAAGCTGAAATGCAGGCGTTTGACCACATTGGCAATATCACGCTGTAATAAACGCAGTTCACCCGTACTGTTAATCACCATGTGTTGATCAAGCGTATCGGCATTCAGACGTTGCAACTGCATGCGAATTTCATACATCGGTGCAATCCAGCGACGTGAATAGAAATTCAGACACAGCAATAACAGTAATAAGGTCAGTAAACCCGTGGCAATCAAGACAATCATGACTCGATAGCGGGCAATTTGTAGCGGTTGATTGTCTAACTCAATCAATAACCATGCAGGTCGGTTGATGTCTTGCTGCACTTGCATGCCATAAACATGATTATTGTTATATAGAATTGGGCCAAAAAACTCGGCATTTTTTGGAAATTTTGGCCAACCTGCTTGGTCTTGAAAGCCCATGCTTAAGCGTCGTGTACCTGAGGCATCAATCAGTGCAGTACGAATCAAATGCTTTTCGTTCATCATATTTTGCATATAAGAACGTGCTTCTTCGTACTTCCATGGAAAGCTAGACAATTGATGTAAGGCCGCTTCAGACGGTAATTCAAATCGGGTCAAAATTGCAATTGCCATTTGCCGCTGTTGTGCTTTGGCTGCGTTAGAGGTTTCAGATAGAACCAGCATGGTTCCAACACATGCCAAAATCATAATTGGCACAAAAATGAGCGCAATCAGCTGTCCATAAGCATGATTTAAGTGCAAGCGCTTAAATAACTTTTTGTTGATATTTGACATGGTTTATGCAGTTTAATCCTTATGCAAGGCAGTTTAGCATGCTTTATTTCGGCTGACTGTGTTTTCATCTGCTTCTGTGCTAGTGATGCCGATTTTCATAGATGAGTAGGTCGTTTATAAGAAGTTAAGTCGTGTGGATTTAAACGCTATTTGACGTGCTTGAAGCGATAAAAAATAAGTCAAAGCAATGAGAGGCAGCAACGATGTAAAGGAATGCATAAATTCTCGACAGACTCTTGTCGATTTGAGAAAAAGCCAGTGAAAAACGTGCAGGAAGGTGCATTTTTTCATACAATAAGCCCACCTTAATATTGGTACAGAGCATGCGTGATACCCAACCAGATTTCCAAAGTGATGAGTTTTTATTAGACCATTATGTGGGCAAAACCCCATTGGTGCGTTTGCAGCGTTTGGCTCAACATACGCAGGCAACGGTTTTGGCAAAACTGGAAGGGAATAACCCTGCGGGTTCGGTCAAAGACCGTCCTGCCTATAACATGATTATGCAGGCAGAAAAACGCGGTGAAATTCGACCAGGTGATACTTTAATTGAAGCAACCAGTGGTAACACAGGCATTGCTTTGGCAATGGTAGCAGCCATGCGTGGTTATAAAATGCAGCTGATCATGCCTGATAATATGAGTCAGGAGCGTAAAGATGCTATGCGGGCTTATGGGGCTGAACTGATTGAAGTGACCAAAGCCCAAGGCATGGAAGGTGCACGTGATTTGGCTTTGCAAATGCAACGTGAAGGCAAAGGCTTGGTGCTGAATCAATTTGGTAATCCTGACAATGTGCAGGCACACTATCTGACCACGGGCCCTGAAATTTGGCAGCAAACGGGTGGAAAAATCACTCACTTTGTCAGTTCTATGGGTACCACAGGTACCATTATGGGCGTGTCTAAATATTTAAAAGAACAAAACCCAGATATTCAAATTATTGGTTTACAGCCTTCCGACGGTTCAAGCATTGCAGGTATCCGTCGCTGGCCTGAAGCCTATTTACCGACTATTTTTGACCGTAGCCGTGTTGATCGTATTATTGATATTCCGCAAATTGAAGCTGAAAAAACCATGCGCAAACTGGCGCAAAAAGAAGGCATCAGTGCGGGAACATCTTCAGGCGGTGCGGTATGGGCAGCTTTAAAAATTGCCGAAGAAAATCCAGATGCAGTGATTGTTTGTATTGTTTGTGACCGTGGTGATCGTTATTTATCGACAGGTTTGTTCTCTGTTCAAGATACTGAATCGTGATATTCATTTTTCTATCACCCATTGAGTAAGATTTTATGCGTTTACCTGTGCTGATTTTCGATATAGAAACCGTTACCGATTTGAAGTCAGGCGCGCATTTATATCAACTTGATTTACCCGAAGCAGAGCTTGAACAAGCTTTAATGAAGCTGCGTCGCCAAGAAGCGGGCACCGATTTTCAGCGTTTGCCTTTGCATGAAATTGTATGTATTTCGGGCCTGTGGATTGATGAACACGGCATGAAGCTGTTTTCCTTTAGCCGTGAACACGACAGCGAAGCGACAATGCTGAAAAAGTTTTTGTCTATTTTTGATAAGCGTCATCCGACTTTGGTCAGTTGGAACGGTTCGCAGTTTGATTTGCCAGTGATTTTATTCCGCGCCATGTATCACGGGCTGTCTGCACCAAGTTTATTTGATCAGGGCGAGATTGATCAGCAAAAGCGCTATAACAATTATCAAAACCGTTACCATCAGCGTCATGTCGATTTAATGGATGTGATGGCAATGTTTAATGGTCGTCATTTTCAAAAGTTGGATGACATTGCGTATTTGCTAGGTTTTCCGGGTAAACGTGTAGATGCGGGCTATCATGTTCCTGCATTTATGCAAAGCGGCGAATGGTCAAGGCTGACGCGTTATTGTGAAGGCGATGTCTTAAATACTTGGTTGATTTATTTGCGTTGGCTGCTGCTCAAAGGGCAATTGCTGCTTGAAGAGCATA
The DNA here is from genome assembly GCF_013390985.1 of Acinetobacter sp. Swhac1. Classification (NCBI taxonomy): domain Bacteria; kingdom Pseudomonadati; phylum Pseudomonadota; class Gammaproteobacteria; order Moraxellales; family Moraxellaceae; genus Acinetobacter; species Acinetobacter sp. Swhac1. Next base: position 22,324 of record NZ_JACASN010000016.1, read on the forward strand.
CTTTATGGGTACAGCATACCATTCAATATTTGCATACTCAGCCGCAGCATGCAGACTTTTTAAGCGTGTGGCAGCACAGTTCGCAGCAAACTGAATTTACCCGTACAGATTTTCCTGAACAAAGTGTCACCACGCCTTCAAATGAATCCGTGATGCCTTTTCAATCTTCCCCATCTTCCGATATTTAGACTGATATGAAACATCGCAGTAAAAACCGTACCACGCAGCAGGCTGAATATTGCTTTCAGGTGGAATCGTTGTCACATGAAGGGCGCGGGATTGCACACTACACAGCTCAGTCGGGTCATCCAGCCGAGAAGCAGGGGAAAACAGTTTTTATAGAGGGCGCATTGCCTGGTGAAACAGTACGCGCCAAAATTACGCATAGTAACAAACGCTTAGAAGAAGCTGAGTGTCTAGAAGTACTGGGTGAGCCTTCGGCATTACGGGTTACGCCACAATGTCCACATTATCAGCGTTGCGGTGGTTGTAGCATGCAGCATATTCAGTTGGATGAGCAGATTCATCTCAAACAACAGGTGTTGCAGTCGCATCTGCAACATTTTGCGCAAATTCAGCCTGAAGAATGGTTAGCGCCTTTGCGTTCACAGCGTGAAGATTATCGCCGTAAAGCCCGTGTTGGGGTGTGTTATATTGCCAGTCAAGACAAATTGGTGGTCGGTTTTCGTGAGCGTAATAGCAATAAATTGACCTCAATTGACCGCTGTATGGTGTTGGATCAGGCATTTGGTTCGTTAACACGAATCAAGCAGCTACTCCAAAGTCTAACAGGCAAAGCCCATATTGGTCATATAGAATTGGCAATGGGAGATCAAGAGATTGCTTTGGTGGTAAGGCATACAGAACAACTATCTGCAGCCGATATCAACCAGTTACAGCAGTTTGCGTTACAGAAACACTGGCAATTGTATTTGCAGCCTGAAGGTCCAGACAGTTTGCATCGGGTTGATGATCCGCACGCAGCAATGCGTTTGCATTATCGTTTAGATGATTTTGATGTGAATTTTGGCTTTCATCCCCAAGACTTTACCCAAGTCAATTCTACAATTAATCCACAAATGGTTAAGCTGGCATGTGATTTGCTTAACTTAAAATCAGGTGATCGGGTGCTTGATCTGTTTTGTGGATTAGGCAACTTTTCATTGCCGCTTGCACGTTGTGTAGGTGCAACAGGAAAGGTGGTTGCTGTAGAGGGTTCAGAGCAAATGGTGCAGCGTGGTGCAGAGAATGCACAACGTAATGATTTAGACAATGTTAAGTTTTATTCACAAGATTTAACAAAAGATTTTTCGCATCATTCTTGGGCAAATCAAGGATTTGAGGCATTATTAATTGACCCTCCGCGTTCAGGCGCAGAGGAAGTGATGTATTATGTGCCCAAATTTGGCGCAGATAGAATCGTTTATGTGTCTTGTAATCCAGCCACACTCGCAAGGGATGCAGGTGTATTGGTCAAGCAGGGCTATCAATTGAAAAAAGCAGGCGTGATGGATATGTTTCCGCATACGGGGCATGTCGAATCCATTGCCTTGTTTGAGAAAGAAAAGCAAATAAACGATTTATAATATGAAGTACATAGAGGTAGGAGAAGGGTATGGTCACAGTACGTGAACAACTTCCTGGACGTTTAAATGAACTGTCTGAGGAAACGACTGTAGAACATGCCGAGCAAGCCCGACAGGATTTAGCAGAATGGCTAGACCGAGTACGCGGGATTTACGATGGGGCGGCACTTGAACAATTAGAACGCGTTGCCAATTACACCCTGAAAAAAGAGCTGGAAACAGACGTCAGTCATCCATCGCATACCTTATATACAGGTATTGAGATGGCGAATATTTTAGCGCACTTGCATGTCGATGAAGACACTTTGTCTGCAGCCATGCTCTATCGTAGCGTGCGTGAAAATGTCATGCAGTTAGATGAAGTGCGTGAAGAATTTGGTGAAGCAGTTTATGGCTTGATCAAAGGCACCTTGTCGATGGGTAAGTTGTCTGAACTGATTGAGAAAAATAAGCGTTTAGAAGACCATTTTAATAATAACCAGCGTGAACATTTAACAGGCATTTATAAAATGCTGATTTCCATGACGGAAGATGTGCGCGTGGTGCTAATTAAACTGGCAGAACGTACCTATTCATTACGTGAGTTGGCAACCGCTTCCAAAGAACGTCAGGAGCGTGTGGCGCGAGAAATTTTAACCATTTACTCGCCATTGGCACACCGTTTAGGCATTGCCCAACTGAAATGGGAACTCGAAGATTTAGCCTTCCGTTATTTGGCGCCAGACCGTTATAAAGAAATTGCGACGTTACTGAATGAAAAGCGTTTGGAGCGTGAAAACTACATTCAAAACGTAATTGAGCAATTGCGTACAGAGCTGGGCAATAATGGTATTCATGCCGAAATTAGCGGGCGGGTGAAACACATTTATTCGATTTATCGAAAAATGAAGAGTAAAAACCTCAGCTTCGATCAGCTCTATGACATTCGTGCTGTACGTGTTTTGGTGAAAACCATTCCAGAGTGTTACCACTCTTTGGGCATCGTACATCAATTGTGGCGGCATATTCCGCACCAGTTTGATGATTACATTACCAATCCAAAAGCCAATGGTTATCGCTCATTGCATACTGCCGTAATTGCAGAAAACAAGTCGCTTGAAGTGCAAATTCGTACCCTAGATATGCACGAAGAAGCCGAGCTTGGGGTATGTTCACACTTTAATTATAAAGAAGGTTCTAAAGCCACAGACCATTCGTTTAATCATCGTTTACATTCTTTGCGTTCTGTTTTGGAGCATTATCAGGAACGTAACGATGCCAGCGCACATAAAGAAGATGATGATTCTGAAAATTTTGAACAAATCCAAGAGTTTGAAGATTTTGAGAAAATTTATGTGTTCAGCCGTGATGGTGATATTAAAGAATTGCCACGTGGCTCAACGGTGCTGGACTTTGCTTATCATGTGCATACCGAAGTCGGCAATAAATGCTATGCCGCACGGGTCAATCAGCGCTATGTGCCGCTCACCTATACTTTAAAAACAGGCGAGCAGGTCGAGATTTTGACCAAAAAAGACCGTGAACCGAACCGTGATTGGTTGGTGAATTCTTTAGGTTATATTAAGACAGCACGTGCGCGCGATAAGCTGCGTCATTGGTTTAGACAGCAAGACCGCAGTAAAAATCTGGAAGTTGGGCGTGAAGTGCTCAATAAAGAATTGTCACGTTTGGCGATTCATCCAAAAAGTATTGATTTAAATGATTATTGCAATCACTTTAACGTCAAAACAGGTGAAGACATTCTGATTGGTTTGGTGAATGGTGATATTAGCCTGCATGCCTTAATTAATCAGGTCAATCGTCACATGCACTTAGATCAGGATGAACCTGAACTGGTGTTGAAGCCAACCTTGAACCCACGTGCCAGCCATACCTTATCGGCACATGGCATTTTGATTGATGGTTTGGATAACGTTGAACTGCATATCGCACAATGCTGTCAGCCTGTGCATGGTGAAGCGATTGCGGGGTATATTACCCTGAACCGTGGTGTGAGTATTCACAAAGTGGCGTGTTCGGACTATGTGCGTATGATTGGCAACGAACCTGAACGTGCGGTAGAAGCCGATTGGGAAATGCAGCCAACCCGTGGTCAAAGCGTGCAAATTGTGGTGGAAGCCTATGACCGCCGTGGTTTGCTCAAAGACTTAACCCAAGTGATTTTTGCCGATCAAATTAACATTCGTCAGGTGAATACTATTTCTGAAAGTGATGGTATCGCCAATATGAAATTGTTAATTGAGGTTAAAGGCTTGGCGCAACTTTCTCGTTTGTTGGCACGTTTAGAGCAGCAACCAGGGATTATCAGCGCACGTCGTTTGGTGCAAGGCAGCTAAGCGAGCACGCTTTAAAAAACCAGCATGTTTGCTGGTTTTTTTCTATCGTATTTCAGCCAAAATGGAGAAGGGCGGATGAATAAAACACCTAAAAAAATTTGTGTGAATGTTAGCCGCATTCAGCAGATTTTTAGTCCCGATCCAAGTGCTGTACGCAGTGAACAGATTCAACAGCAAAAACAGGCTATTTATCGGCATCGGAATCAATTGCTTTCTGGATACTTAGAACACGATATTCAAAACAGCGATATTGAGCGTAACCCACATGGCAAGCCATTTTTGACAGCATTCCCTCAATTGCAGTTTAACCATAGTCATAGCCGTCAGCATTATGCTTTGGTAAGCAGTTTTGAATTGCTCGATGTTGGCGTAGATGTCGAGGACTTAGACCGTAAGGTGCGTTTCGATGCCTTGGCACAACATGCGTTTCATCCCAATGAACTCCAATACTGGCAAGATTTGGAACACGACGCTGATTATTGGTTTCGTGTCTGGACAACTAAAGAAGCAGTGCTGAAAGCATCAGGTTTAGGGATTCGTTTAAGCCTGAATGAGTTGGATACTCGTATGCATCCCAATGCACAGGGCGGCATTTGTCATCATCCACAGATTGGGCATTTTGCCTATCAAAACTTTCGTTTATCAGATTGTATGTTGACCGTAGCATGGCGAGCAGCGCCATCTTGCGTAGGCTTTCAATTTCCACAGATTCATATTATTCAGCATTAACATCGCAACGTCAGCGTAAATATCGCAATGCTAAGGCACAAAAAAGCCTATCCGAAGATAGGCTTGAATGTTGGTGTCAGCAGAAATGCATTAAGGAATTTCTTGCTCTTCACCTTCAAATTCAGGTTTGACTTGAACAATGAAGTCCTGACGGTTCAAACCGCGCCATAAGGCAAAGGCTGTACCAATGTAAATAGATGAATATGTTCCGACAAAGACACCCACAAACATCGCAATCGAGAACCATTTCAGACCATCACCACCCATGAGCATCATCGCGACTACAACCAATAATAGGGTCATAGAGGTGTGAATGGTACGACGTAAAGTTTCTGTCAGCGCAATGTTTACCACTTCAAGTGGTGTTGCACCACGGATTTTACGGAAGTTTTCACGAATACGGTCAGATACAACAATGTTATCGTTGAGTGAGAAGCCAATAATCGCCAATAACGCTGCCAATACAGTCAGGTCAAATGGCCATTGCATCATGGCAAAAATACCCAGTGTCACCACAATATCGTGGAACAATGACAGTACCGCACCCATTGCCAGTTTGAATTCAAAGCGAATGGTGACGTATACCAACATCAATAACAGCGCTAAAGCTACAGCGCCCGCAGAACGTACGTACAGCTCATTACCGACTTGACCACCAACCACATCTACCTTTGGCACAGTTGCCGTGTTATTTGGTAGTTGTACCGCAGCAGTAATTGCTTTGGTTAAGTCTTCTGCTTCAACATCTTCTTGCACAGGCATACGTACCATTAGGTCGCGGTCTGAACCAAGCGTTTGTACCACAGGGTCGTTAAAGCCTGCTTTGACCAATGCGTTAGAAACATCAGTGGCTTTTACAGGATTGCTATAGTTGAGTTCTGCCGCAATACCGCCAGTAAAGTCCAAACCTAAGTTTAAACCTTTGGTGGCAATGAAGAAGATACTGGCGACCGTTAATAGAATAGAAAGCAATGCCGCAGGCAAAGCAATCTTCATAAACGGAATCACGCGCTCATCATCAGGGCGACCGTATTTTTTTGAAGGCAGTTGAGTATTCTCAGTCATCAGTGATCTCCTTAAATGCTCAACTTTTTCAAGTTACGTTTTTTGCCGTAGATGATTTGTACAATTGCACGGGTCACTGTAATTGCAGTAAACATCGAGCAGACAATACCAATCATGAGCGTCACAGCAAAGCCTTTGATTGGGCCTGTACCAATCGCAAATAGAATGAATGCCACCAAAAATGTGGTTAAGTTCGAGTCGAAAATAGTGTTATACGCTCGGTCATAACCTGCCACAATGGCTTGTTTGGGCGAGGCGCCCCACTTAATTTCCTCTCGTATTCGCTCACAAATCAAGACGTTGGCATCCACCGCCATACCAATGGTAATTACGATACCCGCAATACCAGGCAAGGTGAGTGATGCACCAATCCAAGACATGACGGTTAAAATCATGGCTAAGTTAAACACTAAAGCGAAGTTGGCAATCAGACCAAACAGACGGAAGAACACCACCATCCAGATTGCGACCAAAATGAAGCCAATCTGAGTCGACAAGACACCTTTATCAATGTTTTCTTGACCCAAGCTTGGACCAATCACACGTTCTTCAACAAAGTACATTGGCGCTGCCAAGGCACCTGCACGAAGCATCAAGGCCAATTCAGAGGCTTCTTGTGGGGAATCTAGACCTGTAATACGGAACTGCGAACCCAATACCGCCTGAATGGTTGCAGCATTAATGACGACAGATTCGGTGTACGGGGTACGCACTTCAGTTTGTGTGCCAGTTTCATCGGTCACATAGCTAATACGTTGTTTATTTTCAATAAACAATACCGCCATACGTTTACCCACAGCGTTACGTGTCGCATCTGCCATGAGTTTACCGCCCGCAGCATCAAGGGTAATGTTAACTTCTGCACCGCCTGTATCTTGGCTAAAACCACTCGACGCATTTTGAACACGCTCACCCGTTAAAATACGGCTGCGGTTCAATAATAATTGGCGACCACTGTCCAAAGATTCAAAGGCAAACGCTTCTGTGCCAGGTGGTACTGTACCTGTAGTCTGACCTGTGTACGGATCAATATATTGATCATTTAAGTCAGACACCAAACGGAATTCGAGGTTCGCAGTACGACCGAGTACACGCTTCGCTTCAGCAGTATCTTGTACGCCTGGCAATTCCACTACAATACGGTTGCTACCTTGAGTTTGTACCAAAGCTTCAGCCACACCTAACTCGTTAATACGGTTACGTAAAGTAGTTAAGTTCTGATTGACCGCATACGACTGAATTTCCTGTTTACGGACATCGGTATAGTTCAGACGTAAGCTAGAGCCTTCTGTGGTGGCTACAGCTTGCTGTGTGTATTCATTGCCGTTACGACGCAAGAAATCCATCACTGCATCACGGTCTGCATTATTGGCAAACTGTAGGGTGATGGTGTTGTTATTCAGCGAAAGGCTATTAAATTTCAGCTTGTTGTCACGCAATTGACGGCGTAAATCGGTGGCTGAAGTTTCCATACGCTGGCTGATGGCCTTGTCCATATCCACTTCTAATAAGAAGTGCACACCACCACGTAAGTCCAGACCGAGTTTCATTGGTTTTGCACCAATTTTTTGTAGCCATTCTGGTGTGGTTGGCGCAAGGTTCAGTGCCACGACATAGTCATCACCTAAACCGCGACGTAAAGCTTCTTTGGCTTTGAGTTGGGCTTCTGAGGTGTCTAAACGCAACAATGCAGCATTGTTGGTAAAGCTGTTGTCATGACTGGCAATATTTTCTGATTGTAAAATTTGCTCTGCTTTTTGTATGATGCTTTGATCAATTTGGGTACCAGCTTTGGCACCTGAAATTTGAACAGCAGGTTCATCTGGATACAAGCTAGGCAGGGCATATAATGTACTCACCACAAGAACAACGAGGATGAGCAGATATTTCCATGCTGGGTAACGCATTTATTTTCTTCTTAAAATGAAAAAGTCGTGCGTGAGCACGACTCTTTTTGATTAGAGGTTGTTTAATGTGCCTTCAGGAAGAACTGAAATGACACTCGCGCGTTGTACTTTTACTTCTACACCACGGTTCAGCTCTACCACTGCAAAATCACCTTCAATTTTCGTGATTTTACCCATAAGACCACCTGCGAATACCACTTCACTGCCTACGCCCAAGCTTTCAATCAGTGTACGATGCTCTTTGGCACGCTTTGATTGTGGACGCCAAATCAGGAAGTAGAAAATTGCAATGAAGACTGCAATCATTAAAAGGTTAGCCACAAGGCTTGGTTGTTGTGCAGCTTCACCTGCTGCGTGAGCGGTCGAAATAAAAAGGCTCATTTCATTTTCCTAAACTAAAAACTGGCGATCAGTGATCTGATAATAAATTGGGTTTGTTCTGCAATTTACCTTGTCTTTTTACTCAGCGCAAATACTGAAAAGACTAATCTTCAGGACAAGGCGGTACTTCTAGGCCACGACGGGCATAAAAGTCCTGTACAAATTCATCGAAAGTGCCGTTATCTAAGGCATTGCGAATATCTTGGGTAAAGCGTTGGTAATAACGTAAGTTATGAATAGTGCCCAACATTGACCCCAACATTTCGCCACATTTTTCTAAATGAAACAAATAAGCGCGGGTAAAGTTCTTGCAAGTATAGCAATCACAATGTGGATCGAGCGGGCTTTGGTCATGACGATACTTACTGTTACGAATACGCACCAAGCCATCGGTTACAAAGTAATGACCATTGCGCGCATTACGGGTTGGCATCACGCAGTCGAACATATCGACGCCACGACGAATTGCTTCCACAATATCTTCTGGCTTGCCGACGCCCATCAAATAACGTGGTTTATCTTCTGGCATTTTAGCTGGCAAATAATCCAGTACTTTGATCATTTCTTCTTTCGGTTCACCCACCGAAAGACCGCCAATGGCATAACCATCAAAACCAATTTCAAGTAAGCCGTTTAAAGATTCAACACGTAAATCTTCGTACATACCGCCTTGAATAATCCCGAACAGCGCGTTGCTGTTTTGTAGTTCATCATGGTGATGTGTTTTACAGCGTTTTGCCCAGCGTAAAGACAATTGCAAAGATTTTTGTGCTTCTTCATGCGTTGTAGGATAAGGCGTACATTCGTCAAAAATCATCACGATGTCAGAGTTCAAAGTTTTTTGAATTTCCATCGAGATTTCAGGCGAAAGAAAAACCTTTGAGCCATCAATAGGCGAACGGAAGGTCACACCTTCTTCTTTAATTTTACGCATTGCGCCTAAGCTAAACACCTGAAAGCCACCAGAGTCAGTCAAAATAGGCTTATCCCATTTGATGAATTCATGTAGACCGCCGTGTTGCTGAATCACTTCTAGCCCTGGACGCAAATATAAATGAAAGGTATTGCCTAAAATAACCTGTGCCTGAATTTCTTCAATATCGCGTGGCAGCATGCCTTTGACTGTGCCATACGTCCCCACAGGCATAAACACAGGGGTTTCTACCACACCATGAGCAAGTGTTAAACGACCACGACGGGCGCGCCCCGACTGACCTAATTTCTCAAACTTCATATATGTTCCAAATCAAGGCGAAAAAACAGTTCGCTGATTGTTCATGCTAAAAGTGCACTATTTTCCTAGATTCTGCACGGAATTGCCAGTTGAGATACGTTTTCCTTGGTAAAAATTGCGAGTAAATATTTTGTTTAAATCCACTGCGTTTACATGGCGTAAAATTGCTGAATACGTTGGGTAATTTCTTCTTTATGTAAGGCAAACTCCCCTTGTTCATGGTTGTCCATTGCAGCAACGTGCTGAATTAAACGCTGAATATATAAATTACTGTCAATAAAACTCGGTTCTAATGTGAGCAAATAGGCTTCATGTGCAATGCTCAAATAATCATACGGTTCCACTTCTAAAAGTTGTGCCAGATCAATCAGCAAGTCTTTATCCACTTGTTGTAGTTTGAGCTTGGGTTGTGCGGTGGATTGTTCCATCGTGGTTTGAGGCGCTTTGTTGTGCAGGAATTCATCGAGCAAAGCACTTGGAGCGTTTAGAAATTGCGCTGAGTGGATTTCTACATCGACCTGTTTGGGCACATGAATAAAAAACAGAATTTGGCTTAAATCTAAGCCATAAGCGCCCGATAAAGATTGTTTAGCCTGCTGAAATATATCCAGTAAAAGTTCAAGATGGTTGTATTGCAGCGTGTCATTGGAATTCAGCAGAGGATTGCCATAGATATGTCGCTGTTTAAAATAATCTGCAAAAATATTTTTAAATTGATGCAGACCGCTAGAATTGTTGGCTTGAGTGCGATAACGCCATTTTTCTATATTCCATTTATTTACTTCAGATAAATATTGTGCTTCATCTTCCTGTTCATTAAACAGGCTGCGTTGGCTTGAAACAGCTAAATAATCGACCCCAAGATATTCATTAAAGACCAGTACACAGGCATAAATTTGGTCTTGTTCATATTGCTCATAGAGTTGGAAAAACTCTTGAATGAGGGTGTTTTTCAGGTTCTCAATATGTTCTAACATTTTATCGGCTTACTTTTTATTTTGGGATTTATGTTTTGAGCAATTGTTGTTTATATTTTGCTCAACCTCATGATTGTGTCAAAGCTGAGAAAAATGTCAATAAGACAAAACAAATTGTAGTCAAAGCTCACTTAAGTTGTTAAATTGTAATTAAAATCAATTCATAGAGGTGGGCTATGAGTGAATTAAACAGTGCACTAAAAGAAGACCAATTCTATAAAAAACTTTTGGAAACCACGAATGCAATTCCGTGGCAGATTAACTGGAAAACCAAAGCTTTTAGCTATATTGGCCCACAAATTGAGTCTTTACTGGGTTGGACGCAAGACAGCTGGAAAACTGCACAAGATTGGATTGATCGGATGCATCCTGAAGATCGGGACAAGACCGTGAATATGTGTGTGAGTCTGTCCGATCAAGGCACAGACCACGAAGCGGATTATCGTGCCTTAACCGCTACAGGAGATTATGTCTGGATTCGTGATGTGGTGCATGTGATTCGTGAAAATAACGAAACTGTGGCGATTATTGGGTTCATGTTTGATATTTCTGCGCGTAAACAAATGGAGTTGGAACTCGAAGCGTTGAGTCGCAAAAATCTGGCTTTGAGCTTACAAGACCCGCTGACCTTGGTTGCCAATCGAAAGGCGCTCAGTGAGCGTATAGAAAACGAATTTAAACGTGCTGTGCGTCATCAACATGCATTGTCTCTCTTGTTTATCGACATCGACCATTTCAAGCCTTATAACGACAATTATGGACATTTACAGGGTGATCATTGTTTGATTAGTGTGGCGCAGTTGCTTAAACAACACTTTGCTCGTGCATCTGACTTTGTGGCTCGCTTTGGTGGCGAAGAGTTTGTGGTGCTGTTGCCTGAAACACCATTGGCAGATGCTGTACAACTTGCTGAAAACTTTAGACAGGCAGTATATGCGCTGGAAATTCCACATACCAAGACAGGGGAGATTACCCAAGTCACTGTGAGTATTGGCGTAAATAGCTATCATCAAAATCAGCAATATCACAATGTGGTCGACTTTCTGCATTCAGCCGATGAGTTGTTGTATCTAGCAAAAAACAAGGGACGCAATCAGGTGCAGTATTTGACACAGTCTTGTGTTTAGTCGAAATCTGAAAAAACAGCAAGCTTCGTGCTTGCTGTTTTTATAAATAATTTCAAAGGAGCGGCTTAGAATTAAATGGCTTAAAAGTTTGGACGATAATCAAAACTTTGTGCTGCACTGTTGTCCCGAAAGGCGCGCACAGGTTTTTTCGCTGTGGTTGCAGTGTTAATCATGTTGTTGGGAAAGACCTGAATATAGTTATTAAACAACTCGACATTGCGGTTATAAATAGTAATCGCAGCACCGACATTTTCGTTCTGCTCATCAATTTCATGCATCATTTTTAAATATAGTTGGTCGGCTTTGAGTTCAGGGTAATTTTCGACCACCACATTTAAGCTGCGCATCAATTCTTTGCTCAAGGCTTCAACACGTTGTAACTGACTCACATCGGCATTGTTGATGTTCAGGTTCATAATATTTTGGCGTAGTTCAGTCACTTTTTCTAAAGTGCCTTTTTCCATGCCTGCATATTGTTCGACCACTGGTGCAAGTTCTTCGAGCGTTTTTAATTTCTGTCGTTCAAAACTGGTCACATCTGCCCAAGCGCGGATGGTGGCGTTGTGGTGGCGTATGATGTTGTTACGAATCATGATGCCCAGCATCACCAAGACGATGACAACCAAAAGAAAAATTGCGATACCCATGTTTTGCCCCAAGACGATTTTCTTAGTCCAGAAAATCAATCAAATCTGTCTGTAATTGTTCTAAATAAGGTAATTTAAAAGTGCGTAAGTGTCCACGCAATGCGGAAATATCTTGAATATTTTTTGCTTTACTGGAAATTTCAAACAAGTTGCGATTACCTAAAAAACAGAGCGTGTTCCGCTCAGGGTGAAATAACAAATCACCTTGCTGATGCTGAAAAAAATCATCCAGTTTTAACACCATTGCAGGGCTGAGCGTACGCGCCAGTTGAATTGCATCACTGCCAAAAAAGTTGAGTTTTTGATTCAGACAAATATCACTGGTATGCCACGGCACATGATAAGGCGCACCAAAGGTTTTATTGTTTGAGGTAACGGCTAAACCTTGTAGCTGCACATCAAAGACAAATACGCCCGATAAATGTCGCACCACTTCACGTACTTTGTAGTCATTGCCATTTTGATCTTTAATGCGGGTTTCACTGACATAGCGATATTCAAATACCAAAACCTGATGCTGCTTGCCTTGTTGATCTTGCCAAACTGTACTGGCGTAGCGGCGAATTTCATTGGACAGATTCCCCAAATTAAATAAAGGGAACAGACTTTTTAAATGGGCAATCAAATAAACGGATTGTAGGGTTCGGGCAAGATGTTGCGGTGGTTGCTGCCATGCCAGTTGATAGCGTTGAGCAATGCTTTCTTGTTCTAAAAAAGTGATGACTTCTTCAATGGGGTCGTCTTGTTCATAGGTAATAAATGCCCAGAAGATGCAGCCCAACCCAATCAGCAAGCAGAGTTGCAGCCAAATGTTACTCGGTTGAATCAAGAGCAATAAACAGAACAACACACCAATAATGCCAAGCAAAACAGGCAAAACATTTTCAAACTTGAGGGTGATGTCATCTTGCCAAGGGTGCAAGCCATCCAAAATATCTTGATGGCTTTGCGCTTTTTTTCCAATATCCCATAACCGCGCGATATTACGAAATACCCGCTGATTCTTCTTGCGTCGAATATGAATGGAGTGTTGCACGGTATCGAGCGGCATGGTGGTTTCTTTTACAGTTTGAAAATTAAGTTTGAGCTTGATCAATCAGCATGGCATCGCCATAACTAAAGAAACGATAGCGTTCAGCCACAGCATGTTGATACGCCTGCATGACATTTTCACGGCTTGAAAGCGCAGATACCAACATTAATAAGGTGGATTCAGGCAAGTGGAAATTGGTAATCAAACGATCCACCACTTTAAACTGATAACCTGGGTAAATAAAAATTTGCGTATCACCCGACCAAGCCGCAAGTTCGCCTGAATGGGCTTGAGCTGCACTTTCCACGGCACGGGTAGCAGTTGTACCCACTGAAATAACTTTATTACCTCGTGCTTTGGTTTCACGAATCAGCGCTACGGCAGCTTCAGAAACTTCACACCATTCACTGTGCATGATGTGATTGGCAATATCATCGGTACGTACAGGCAGGAATGTACCTGCGCCCACGTGCAAGGTCACAAAGGTTTTTTGAATGCCTTTATCTGCTAGCTGTTGCAGTAAGGCTTCATCAAAGTGCAAGCTGGCAGTGGGTGCGGCAACACTAGCGAGTTTTGTTGGGTCGTTAAATACGGTTTGATAACGCTCGGTATCAATCGCTTCTGCTTCGCGGTTAAAGTAGGGTGGAATCGGCAACTGACCGTAGGCATCCAATACGTCTAAAATAGGCTGCGAAAACTCGACAATAAATAAGTTTTCATGGCGACCTTGTACGGTCACTTTTACGGCATCAGGCCCAATAAACAGTTCTGCACCAGCTTTTGGTGAGTTGCTGGCTCTAATATGACAATGAGCAATAAATTGATCTTGCAGACGTTCAACTAAAACTTCTACTGCACCGCCTGTGGCACGTTTACCTTTAAGACGCGCTTTCATGACTTTGGTATCGTTAAGTACCAGTAAATCGCCCGCTTCGAGTAAATTCAGTAAGTCGGTAAATTGATGGTCATGATACTGACCTTGAGCATCAAGATGCAGCAGACGAGAGGCGCTACGACTTGCTAGTGGGTAACGAGCAATGAGTTCATCGGGGAGATTAAAATTAAAGTCAGAAAGCTGCATGATAAAAACAAGTTAGAACACTGGGAAAACTGCGCCTAGTATATGCTTTTTTAGGTTTTATGGATGAAATTGGTCGATTATAAATCAAAAAAATGACAGCTGATTTAATTTTAAACAATTGCAAAAAACTTGCGTTGACAAGCTGTCAAAAAAGTTTATTATACCCATCAACACCTACCCGAGGTGGTGAAATTGGTAGACGCGGCGGACTCAAAATCCGCTGTCAGAGATGACGTGTCGGTTCGAGTCCGACCCTCGGGACCAAGATTTAGAATATTAATATTCTCCAAAGCCCCAAGCCTTATAAATCAAAGGCTTGGGGCTTTGTCGTTTCTGGTGTTTATGTTTTTTTACGGTATTTTCCGTGATTATTTGGTATATGTTTCCACCCGTTTTCCACCCGCTTTGGGTGATTGCTTAAGGAGCATTTTGTAGATGAGTATTTCTATTTATCAGCGGCCTAATAAAAAGTGGAAAGCGGACGTTGAATTAAATGGTGTGCGAAAAACAAAGACGTTTGAAAAGAAAATTGATGCCACGAATTGGGGTAGAGCTACTGAACGTGATTTGATTTTAAACGCAGCCACAGAAGCTGCTATCAAAAAAAAGGTGGTGCTGACTGTTCGGGAGGCTTTGCAACGTTATAGTGATGAAGTTTCTATTTATAAAAAGACGGCAAAAAAAGAACGTCAGCGCATCGTTTATTTAAAAGAAGCTTTACCGAATGTCGATTGGCCATTACATGCCTATAAAAGTGAGTTCATTAAGCAGTGGGAAGATTCGGTTATGAAGAGATCTATACGGCCTCTGAAGGCTTCCTCTGTATTACGTGATTATTCTTTACTGTCCGCATTTTTCAATTGGTGCAAGCTTGATAAAAGATGGATTGATTTTAACCCTGTCGAAGAAATTCGGAAGCCAAAGAAACCAGACCACCGCGAAAGACGCATAGAAGAGCATGAGTTAGAAAAAATGTTGGCTGCTTTTAAGTATAAGCCTGGCATGATACCTCACACAAAAATGCAGGAAGTAGCTCTTATTTGGTTGATTGCCTTGGCTACGGGGATGCGCTCTGGTGAGATCACGAATTGCTTGCCACAGGATGTTGTATTGTTTGGTCGATATATTCAGCTGTCTGATACAAAGAATGGTTCGGCACGTAAGGTACCTTTAGATGATTTTGCTTTGCATTTGTGGTCGCTGGCTTTAAAAATTGATCGTAAGGGGAGTCCAAAGGTCTTTACTGTTAGTGATGCTACACGTGATAGCTTATTTAGAAAGGCGCGTACACAGGCTGGTCTAGAACATGCAGACCTTACTTTTCATGATTCACGTCATGAAGCGGCTTCACTTATGGCCAGACGAATTAAAAATGCTCTGACTTTATGCAAAATTTTTGGATGGAAGGATCCAAAACAAGCGTTGACCTATTATAACCCTACCAATGATGAGATCCTGGATGAGCTTAATCAAACTGCAGGATTAAGTGGGTTATTGGCATAAGTATATTGGTCGTATCGGAATGTGGTGATAAAGGTAAGTCTGTTGATTTATAGCTTTATCATATTAATTTTTATAAATTTTATTTGAGTGCTTGTTGGTAATTATTTGGTAACTCAAAAGGTAATAAAGCCACCTTGCGGTGGCTCTATCTTAGTTGTAGCAAATATTTGTTTTATCAAATGCCATTCCAAAACGTATGACATCGGTGGCTTTCCAACGTGACACTGTGCGATCGCCAGAGGCAGATGTTGGTAGTTCACGGCTTGGGGGAAAATCATCATTACTGATAATATTCCGTTTTGTATAGTCCAATGAATATTTGAAGTACTGAGCAATGTCATGTTCATCCCAAAGTTGGTATTCAATTGGGATAATTGGCTTTGCTTCAATTTGCTTCATTATTTTGAGCAGTATTTTTTCTATAAGTGAATCAGTATTTATCGTCATGGTACATCTCACATAGCATTGGCTTGAGGGGTGCCATCAAGTGACTGAAGCATATTGGCTCTAACTTCAGTGACGTAGCGTTCTTGTCGGTTCTGGTCTGTCCATTTTCGAGTGTGCAACGAACCTTCTATGTAGACTTTTGAACCTTTTTTTAGAAATTGGCAGGCAATTTCCCCTAGTCGATTATTTGCGACAATTCGATGCCACTCTGTATTTTCTATCCAATCACCAGTACGTTTGTCCTGGTATTTGTCAGAGGTGGCAATTGAAAATTGGGCATAGGATCCACCGTTTGGAAAATGCTTTGAAATAGGATTTGCACCGACCATGCCGACCAAAATGACTTTATTGACTCCTTTCATGATTTTGTTACCCTTTAAATAGATCAGCTTGGCTAGTTTTTGCTTTGAGGCCATAATTTTGAAGTTTTTGTTCTAGCATTTCGGTGAAAACCTGTTTTTCATTCCCTATGGCCATTTGACGCATTTTCATGATTTGCATGAGTTCGGTATGTGTAGATTTTTCTTTAATGGCAATACCATGTGTTTCATAGTCATGTAAAACTTTTGCCCATTCAATTTGTAGTTGGAGCAATTGTTCTGCTGCATTGATGTTGCCTTTAGCTTTCATCATGTTGGTATTGATACGTGCTAAATAGATATAAATACGATCAAAACGAATACAAAGAACTTCTGAAAGGTTCACACTAGTGTGACCTTCGATGTCAAAATTCTGTAGTTTTAGGCGTTTTGTGCCATATAAAATGGCATTATCGCCTTGTTCTATGGTTACTTTGGCTCTTCTCCAAACATTGCCAGACACTTCAATGAGTGGTTTAGCTGGGATATATTTTGTATTGTCATGGGTGATAATATGTAAGGTAACACCATGAAAATAAATGATGTCAGTGATTTTTGCGGTAGAATCATTTTGCATAATTGCGCTCCAGTAGTTGTGTAGCACATACAGAAGCGGTAACTTCTGTATGTGTGTTTTGATTTAAAGTTGTTGAAATAAATGGTTGTAGAATTTATAGCCATGGATGTTTATTCCTAATTTTGCAAATAATAAGCATTGATTGTCATAATCAAGTTGATTCAATGCCCATGAAAAAGTTTCATATTTATTATTCATTTCAGATAATCGATAAATCTTTTCCTGAATGTATCCTTCATCATTCGGGAACTTCTCGCGTAGGACTTCAATGATTTTTTGACCGACATAATCTAAGTCTTGTTGATTGGCCATAAGTATTTCCTTGTCATCAATAAAAGGTAGTAGGGAAGGTGGTGCTATGTAGGCATTCATCATGACTGTGCTACTCCATAGCTCGGGTTAGAGAAAATCCAACATTTGACTGTGCGACGCTTATCTACCAATTCATTGTCGGCATTTAAGTTTTTAACAGCATCGGTTGGATAGCGGTTTGAGCTAATCGCTCGGTTAGATTCTATAAATTTGAATTTTTGTGATGTTTTAAGTAGGTTTTTCATCACGGTAATTTCTGGTAGTTTTTGGAACTGCTGAGCAGCAACCTTATAGACTTCGTTTAAGTTGATTGCGATGGTCTGGGCATCATGGTCATGATGATTAAGGCTGAATTGTGGGTTTCTGCCACTTTGTAAATATTCAAAAGCTTCCCAGAATTGTTCAACTTCTTGACAGTCGCCATTTAATTGATCGACACGTTGTTGAGCCATGTCCATTAGCATTTCTTGTGCTGTAGCGACTTCTTCATAATCCAGATGGCCATTCAACACATGCTCTGCGATCGCTTCAATAAGAGCAGCGACTTGTGCATGACATAAAGCAATACGTGTATGTGTAATACCTACGCTGTGATACTGGTCTTCAAGGCTTTTTAGACGTTCTTGATATGTTGTAAGGATCTCATTTTCTTTACGTAGGCAATGCGTCATGTAGGTACATGCTTCTTCAAGCTCAATGCGGTCGAGTGCGTCGACTATGCGCTTGGTTTCTAGTGACTGTCCCTTGCGGTCAAATGAAAGGTGTAATGTACGAGTCAAAATTGCTTCAGATGCAGCAATTGCACTGTTCTGTGAAATCATAATTGCACCGCGGAATGGTGGTTCATACGTTTCATTACCTGCAGTCTTTAGACCTTTACTGCGAATTGCACGACCGTTAAAAGCATCTTTGAGTTCATCCCAACTGAACTTGGCTTGTTTTACAGCATTGCCTTGAGCATCGTTACGGTCACCTTCAATCAACACAACTGGAAGGTTTGAGATTTGGGCAAAGTTGCGGTAAACCGCGACGTTGGTAGATTTGTTAGCATCAAAGCCTTCATAGTCTTTTCGACCGCTGAGTTTCCATAAAAACTCAATTAAGCGTGATTTACCTGCGCCCGCTTGGCCAATAATTTCAATGAATGGATATGAACTATGCATAGCGCGGATTTGTTCAGCAAAGTAAGTTCCTGTCCACCATGCCAGGGCAATTAATCCTTTACTGCCACGTACACGGTAAAAGTCTTTCCACCAAAAGGGTTTAAATTCTTTTTTCGGGTTTAATGTAATGACAGGGGACTTCGCCAAGCTCTTGAGTTCAAGGCGCTTAATTTTGAAGTAATCATGTTCATTAATGGGGATAACTTGACCGTTATGCACAGCATGTTTTGGAAAAATATAGGTTTGGTATTCACTGGAATAGCCAATAAAATCTGTGGTTTTAACTTCTTTTAATCGCTCCGTTTTGCGTTTCATAAAAAATTCAAGCTGTTGATCGGTGCCAGTCCACATAGCACCTGCCATGATTTCCATGGTGGCATCTTTAAACTTGCTACGGCTTCCTATTTGGCTTGGGGTAAATTGGGTTTTCTTTTCTGCCCACTGGCTTTGCACATTGAAGTAATACCAAGCTTCGCCAGTAATTTCGTTGCGTTCAAAGTACAGTGGTTCAATCTGTGCGTTACAGATTTCGGTCACTGCTGCACAGTCACGTAACGCTTGTTCACGTTTCTGTTGATCAAGTAAATCGTCAAAACTTGGATCTTCTTCAATCTGATTCATACGCTTGGCATATTTGTCGTAATCCAGATTGAACCAGTAAAGACGGAAATTGTGATTAAAGAAAAAAGTCTTGGTACGACCTTCTTTAAAGTTGTAGATGAGCAACCCAGCCTGTTCGGCAGTTTCAGCAATGTGCAACTCACCATAATGACGATACTTCGCACGTTCTTCACTGTGCAGTAGATCGTGCATAAACAAGTCATTCCAGTCTAGGTTTTTACCTTTGACTTGATGCGGTGGTAGAGCAGCTGTAGAAGCCCACTTTTCTTGAAGTGCGCGTAAGTGAAATTTTTTAATTGCATCTTTGCCTGCTTTGTCATTGTCAAATGCCCAGATCAAGCGTGGCTTATCTTTTTTTAGTTCGTGGCAACGGTCTGCAATCTGTTTAAGTAAAACAGTTGGATAGTTGCCCGTGGCCATTGTGGCAATAGCTAACTGTCCAGATTGGATTAGGGCAATTGCATTGAAAATACCTTCCGTGATCCAAAACGAAGGTGCATTGCAGAGCGTATCTAAGTCATGCATAGACCAAGACAAGCCTTCATATTTTCCAATGAAGTTTGCTTTTTGACGACCAAAGCGTTCTGGGCGGTCTATGAATCGTTCCCAATAAATTCCATCTGCTAATTTGAAGCGGACAGTACCGGTATAAAGTCCAGGATATTTATGTTCGTTACTGAAGGTGTCCTGTGTATATAAACCTTTGAGCGGTGCAAGATCAAAACCACGGCCATGACGTAAGTATGCATCTGCTGCTGCATGTGGGTTGGTTTCTGTTTTTGGAAACTCTTTAGACCAATCCTTGAATAAGTCTTCGCAAATATCTTTAACATGCTCTTCATAGCCACAGTTATTTAAACGACTACATTTCACAACACGTGGGGTGTGTGCATGTGTATAGCATTCTTTTTTACTGCATTGTGGGCAGATGCCGTGACGATACCATTCCCCAACTTTTTTAAACTTAAAAATTTGGTTTAGACGGTCATCTATGCGTCTTTGTATGTCTAACATTTGAACCCCGTCAAAAAATCGACCATTGTTTGAAATTGTGAAAACTGTTGTGAAGTTTGTAGCTTTTAAAGCAGGTTAAAACTGCTTTGATTACAATCGCTCATCCACAGATGAAGCCAATTCTGGGCAGTGCTTTAGAAGGAATTCACGGATGAAAACAGCGGGCTGTTTTTTTTGTTCAAACGCTAATTTGCGAAGTGTTTCAAACTGAGGTTCAGTCCAACGAACCATAGTGGTTTGTGTGTGACGTTGTTTTGTTTGATCAACTGGCGTGTTCATGTAAAATCACCATAAATAGTTACTTGGATGCTCTGTAACTCTAATTTAGTACCATTAATGATGATATTCAAGTGTTATTTTAGGAAAAAGTATGAAAAATGATGATTTTTTAAATCGTGGGGAGCGTTTAAAGGAAGAACGTAAACGATTAGATATAAAAACACAGGATGAGCTAGCTGAAATTTTAGGGGTAAAAAAGAATTCTGTAGTGCGTTATGAAAAGCACAATGACCCGCTTACAACTGACCAGTTGGACAAGTTGGAAGATCATGGTTTTGATATTGCTTATATTTTGTGGGGCAAGCAGGAAATTATACAAAATGAGCTTTCAGAAGAAGAAAAGCAGTTAATTGAGTTTTATCGCTGTACACGTTCAGAAATGCGCACTGCTTTGATTTCATTAGTTAAAACTTACGCAGAGCAGTTTAATACGAAATAGTCGTTCATTTGCGTTGTGTGAACATTAGTTTATACTTAACATATAAAAGCGTATCTAAAGAACTTAGATACGCTTTGTTGTCTTTGTTAAATAGGAGCGTCGTTATGGCTATAAGCTTAGAAACCATCCGTCGTGCAAATGCAAATATGATGAGCGGGCGCAGCATTAAAGATGTCGATCTTCCAGAAAAGATTAAACGTCAAATTATAGAGCGTCGTTATAGTGAAGCAGAAATCAATGCTGCTTATGCACGTTCACTTTTACGTGATAATAAATAAATGAGCGACCATAATACTTTTAGCAAACTTGTATTAAGCGATAAAGATTTTATCGGAATGGTCGCTTATACCATTTATAAAAAAGATAAGAATAACTGGATTGATGCTTACGAAGCCAAGCATGGTGCTAAACCTACGTATGATCAAATTCAGCAATTTTTCAATATTGATACAACAACAGATCAGAAAATATCAAGTTATAGAAGGCTTGCGGAAGATCGTTTAAATAAGTTCATTGACGAAACGACATTAGATGAGCTTGTGCAATATAAAAGTCAAATACGTGACGATGAAATTGTAAATGCAGTTCATACTCCATGGTGGAAAGAGTTATTGATTAACGTTGGTGCTGGTATTGTTGGTGCTGCCTTGGTGAGTGGTTTTTCAATTTTCTATTGGTTAGGTCAGGTGAAAGAAGATGCCGAATTCCAAAAGAAATTTAATGAAAAAGTGGCTGAAACAACAGGCATTCCGATGGATGAGATTAAAAAAACTCCGCAATAAGCGGAGTTTTTTGTTAGTTAATTGATCTTTGAATATCGAGTACTTGTTTGTGCAAGATATTTAACAATGCTGTCAGTTCATCCCCAGGCAGAGGGTGGTCTAAGTGCATTTTGGTCAATGCTGACAACATAAGTTGCAGATTTTCGACAGGGTAAGCGATCTGTTCTAACTTTTCTTCTGCTGTCATATCTGCTTTTATTTGTATATCAATAACTGATTTCATATCTTAAAGTCCTAACTCTTTGAATGAGCATCACTTTTAAATAAAAAAATAGGGTAAACCAAGCATGGCAATTGACCATGCTTGGTGGATTAATCGAAATCTAGCACATTTAAAAAAATGACTTTCCGTTTAGTGCAGTTTTTCAGAAAAATCTCGTTTTAAAATATTTTTTCCGCGTTGTAGAACTTCTTGCCTTTCACTGGAGCGAAATGCCCATTGTGCAGAAAGGTGATCAAGATAATTATTAGAAGCGACCTGAAGCCGCTGTTCTGCGGTCATGCTATTTATGCAATTGTGGATAATGCCATGTGCTTGTTGCAGCTCATATAGCAAGGTTGCTAACTGATCTAATGCAATAAGTGTACTGGCACAGGTTTGTTGCTGTGCTGTGGTGAGTTGTGGCTGCAAGTCCCAAAATAACTGTGCAAATTGTTCCTTGATATTATTTTTCATCACTCAAACTCCCCAGAACAGCATTGAGAAAGTTAAAGCGGCAGCACAGAAATACATACTTGCTTCAGCTGTGTTCTTTAAAAAATTTTGGCGTTTGATTTTGCGTTGGCGAGCTTTGTATGCCTGCAGGTCATAAATAGGGGAATGTTCACGTACGTTATTTTGAGCGCACGAATGTGCATTAGCGAAATGTTTCATTTGCTGATTCCTTTTGTCAATTTACTAACTGACACCATCACTTCCTACGGTAATGGTGACAGACTGAACAGGGGTAGGAATTACCGTGACAAAAGGAAACGGCCAGTCAAACGACTGCCCTGTCCAGCCTGCCAAAAAGCAGCAAAGCTGAATTTTACGCAAAAAAATAGCCCGAGGGCGGACTTTTTGCGCCTTTTGTCAAAATATTTCAGGTTCCTACGCCTGACCATAGATTTTGCTATGGTGAAATTAGAGTATCTTAGATACTATTAAGGCGTCAAGACTTTATGCAAAATTATGTGGGTGGGGTGCTGTAAGTGGCTTATATTATGTACTTTTTAATAGGGATATTATTTGTAATAAGTTGGTCAGTACTTTGGTTTCTTATAAAACCTAGAAGTTATTTTCTGACGATTCATCACGCTCCTGTATCACGTTTAAAAATATTTTTTCACCATTTAGCAGCCGTTTTCGCAATTTTGGTATTAATGGCAGTTGTTGTACCTAATGAGCCTAATCAAGCTGCTACAGGCAGTGAGCTTTTAGTTTTTTTACTGGGTATTATTTCTACTATTGTTTTTTTGATTTATTTTGGCAAAAACAAGATAAATTTAGGCAAGAAAGATAATGTTCAACCTGTTCAACCTGTTCAACCTGTTCAACCTGTTCAACCTGTTCAACCTGTTCAACCTGTTCAACCTGTTCAACCTGTTCAACCTGTTCAACCTGTTCAACCTGTTCAACCTGTTCAACCTGTTCAACCTGTTCAACCTGTTCAACCTGTTCAACCTGTTCAACTTGTTCAACCTGTTCAACCTGATCAACCTGTTCAACCATCACCATTTGTGGCGGTAGAGAACACAATAGATAAATCCGAATTAAGGCAAGCCAAACATTCAAATATAAAACTGAATAATACGATCTTAGGTTTCTTTGAAGGTATTTTTATTGACGATACAATCAATGAAGTTGAAATCAAAGGTCTTATACGCTGGATAGAGGTTTATCCTGAATTTTGTGAATTAGCTAATTTTGATAGCCTATATCAAATATTAAACAAGGCTATAAACGATAAAGCATTTCTTGAAAAAAACCGTAGTGAAGTTAATGAACTATTAATCACATTTAAACGGTCAAAATACTTTGCATCTGGTACGGCTGATATTCAACGTTTGCATGGTCTACTTTCAGGTTTACTTTGTGATGGTAACATTACTGATATTGAGGTCTTGGCATTACAACAGTGGTTGGATGGACACAAACATTTAAAAGAAGAAAACTTATATGAAGAAATCTATTCATTACTTTCGACTGTCAGAGTTTTAAATAAGGTAGATCTTGCTGTTATTGAAGCGCTGGTCGCTAATATCAGTAAGTATGTGAATAGAGATGACTATTGCTTGCCTAAAGTAGCATTGAGTTCAACACTAGAGCAGAGAAATCCAAATTTTTATCACGGGGAATTCAAAATAGATGGGGCATTATTCTGCATAACTGGTGCATCGAATAGATATACCAAAGCAGAGTGGAAAGAAGCTATTGAATCTAAAGGTGGATTATTTACAGATAGCTTAACCAAAAAAGTAAAATACTTGGTCATCTGTAATAAAGGGAATCCACACTGGGCACACATGAGTTATGGACGTAAATTTGAACAGGCTTTGAAGTGGCAAAAGGATGGAGCGAATATCCGTATTTTAACTGAAGATGATTTTGTAAATATTTTGGCCGTGAAATAAATGGGGGTGCTCATAAGGATACGAGCAGTCTCATTTCAGACCAAATGAAAAGTACAACAGATATGGTCAAGGCGACTACTGAAGCTATTAAGAATTTGAATAAAGGATGATGGGGTAGCTATTCTTAAAATATGTGGTGAAAACTCAGGATTATGCTTTAAGCGAAATAGCTTCTAAGTTACTATGAATTTATAGAATAAATAAACTTACGAAGGGTTATTGGCACAATGATAGAAATGATTGAGCAAGATGGCTATTTGGTTACATTAAAGGAAATGAGTCCTACAAGTGGAGGAGTTTCTGCAAAAACATACTTGGCAGAAGTCCAATGGCCAAATGGTGATATCATTGAATCATTTGTTAAACTATTTCCTGTAAATACAAGAATTAAAGAAATTATTAATGAAAGTTTTGGATTCTTGCTTGCCAACTCGGCTAGTTTGCGTCAGTCAACTCGTGCAGCTTTAATTAAATTAGATGTTACAGAATTCCCTATTGATACAAACACAGATAGTTTTGCTGCTGCTAATGGCTTCGTCTATGGTTGGGTGACTGCAAGTCTAGGCGGTAAAGATTTAAAAAAGATGTACCTTAAAAATCCCCCTAATATTTCTAGTAATGAAGCACAGCAGATCCTTTCGGTCTTGGGTTCATGGCCAAACTTTAAATCTTTGGTTGCTTTCGATGATTGGGTAGGCAATATTGATAGAAATATTGGGAATCTAATTTTTATTAAAAAAGATGAT
Source organism: Acinetobacter sp. Swhac1 (assembly GCF_013390985.1). Taxonomy (NCBI): domain Bacteria; kingdom Pseudomonadati; phylum Pseudomonadota; class Gammaproteobacteria; order Moraxellales; family Moraxellaceae; genus Acinetobacter; species Acinetobacter sp. Swhac1. Next base: position 47,282 of record NZ_JACASN010000016.1, read on the forward strand.
ATAGGTGTAATTGACCATGGCCAAATTTTTGGAGTGGTTGATTGGCAGTGTGAAAAAATTGACCCTACATATAATAGTACAAATTGGATGTTAAATGCATTTAAAGCTCAGTACAAAGGGACAATACTTCATCCAACTGTATACCAGCCAATTTTAGATATTGCTGCAAAAAATAGCAGTTCTTATGCTCAAGCAAAGGCTGATATCCAAAACTGCATTATCCAGATTAATAAAACAATAGGTAGTAATTTAGACAGTAAAATTGACGAATTTTTCAATTATTTTGAAATTCGTTTTGCTACGGTTGCAACTCGTTTACCTCATGCTTTAGCTGCTTAAATAGGTGGATTCATATGTCAAATATAATTAAAGGTGAATGGTCACTTGTACAATGGAACCCAGATATAGCTACAGAAGAATATCTAAATATTGGTGTTTCATTTCAGCATGAAGGAAAAAATCATTTCAAAATGTTAGATAGCTTTGGTCGTGTTCATTGTTTGTATGATGAGGATACAGTAAAGCATCTTCAGGATGTGATAGATATTTCTTTAAGTGCGTTTAAGTCAGATAACTTCAATTTTTCAGATCAAATTCGTCTGATTAATAAGGGCTTAGCTAAAGGGCAAAGTGAAGAAAAAATTTTAGAACGATTGTATGGTCGAGTTGTTACGTTGGGCAAAGTACATGCAGCAAAGGAGAAGGTAAAAAATGACTTTAGATATATTAAAAACGAACCTTTTTTAAAACGAGCTACAGCTAACCTTAGAAAGGTAATGAAAAGTAATGAAGAATATAAACATTTATTAGACTTATTTCCTGAAGATAGCTATTTGAGAAAAAATAATAGTGATTTATATGTACCTATGAGAAGCTCTTCTAACTATGGTAGTTTCGTTTCTGTTGTTACGAATAACGTAGATACCATAAACACTAATTATTTAATGTTGGCAACTGATCTTTTAACAGCATCTCAGATAGATAAAAAGGGTGCTAACTTTTTTGTTTTAAGACCATGTGCAGATGAATTAAAAAAACTAGATGAAGGAAAGGTCGATGAAATTGGAGAGACTTTAGATAAACTCGATTTCAAATTTAAAGGCTATGAATTCAATATTGAAAGTGCTGATTCAGAAGAAGAGTTAAACGACAAAATGTTATTTTGGCTTGGAAAAGAGGCAGCATAATTTTAATCAATCAACCCTTTAAGACTCCTTAAAGGGTTAGTTAAGATAATATAAAAAATAAGTTAAGCTGAAAGATATACCTGACATAAACCCTATCAGGAATGGATAGAGCCACATAGGTCACCTTTATAAGTTGATTCGGTGTTTGGTTATAGCAGCAGCTCGTTCCTGTGCTTGAATAAATGCACACTTTTGTTGATGTAATTTATGCAACTCTTTCTGTAGTCGTGTGAGTCGTTTATAAGCAGCAAACAAATACCACAGCACTAGCACAGCAATAAATGTAAGAAAGATCATAAGTGAAACCATTAAATGTAAATGTGTCATATCTAATCCTGTGAGTTACAAATAGGGCAAGGGCATTCGATTGGATCTGATGAATCAGCGGTAACGATTGGCATGTTTTTCTTCCAGGCTTTTACACTCTATACACAGCGTGACAGCTCCTAACTTTTGACGTTCTGGTGGAATAGCATTGCCACATTCTTCACATTCAGAAAGCGATGCGGTGCTGTAGTCGCGTGGTTGAATGTTTACTTGTTTAAGTTGTAGTTCTTGGGCTACATCAATTAAGTCAGTCATGCGGGAACCAGTTTTTTTTCAGAAAGGGCTGTGAAAGGAAGTTCAATATCTGGATTTGGTTGAGCCGAGGGAGAAATTTGATAAACCCATTCAAGAATTCCACGACCAGTCCAACCACACTCAAGGTTTTGGCATTGGCCATATAGAGTTTTAAGTAGAGCATTTTCAACATACGAATGTCGTATAGATAACCGATAACCACAATGTGGGCATTTATTTTGATAGAGTGTTGCCATTCTTATAATCTCGATAAATGATGATTTGTTTTAATTATTGTATCATTTGTAATGACTTTTGTTGTGGTTATTACGATATTTCGTTATTATTAAAGGGTGAACTGTACCATTTCCGCCGCTATTTCCCCAGATAGCGGTATTTTTTTGCCTATTACTTAGCTTTATCAATTCTTGCCTGTTCACGTTTCAAAGCATTTTCAGCTGTCTTTTTGGTTTTATATACATGTACCAGTTTTAAAGGTTTGCTCTGATCACCACTGGTGAGCATTGGAGTGTTTCTGCCATTTTTATAAAAAACCACAACGCCTGTGTAATCTTGATATGACTTGGCTTTGCGTTTGCCGACTTTCTTTTGAGATTCAGGTGTTTCAAGTTTAGTTTTATCTTCAAATAATTCTGAAATATCGTCTGCATTGGGCAACTGTACTTCCAACTGAATTTTAGTGGTAAATCCTGTACTGTCATTCAATTCATGTGTAATGGTTTTACCAAGCCAAACAATGTCATCAATCTGTGGTTTTATCCCTTCAAATGTAAACTGCTGTTCTGGAATTAGGTCAGCACGTCCTTTGGCCAAAGTAAAACTCAAGCTTTGTTCAGAACGTTTACAACGATTGAACTCTGCAAATGCAGCCAATTCTGCTGTCTTTTTATCACGATGCACAAAGCGAATTTCTTTAGGATTTTCATGGTCTGTACCAATAATCACAAATAGCTTTTCGGATTTATTGGCATTGTAATAGTAGGCTTTAACACCGTTTACCTTGTCATTGCTGGCACCACAGTCGTAACTATGTTGGTCACCAAAATGCCGTTTTAATTCTACATCTGGTAAAGCAAGTCCAGAACCTGATTGACCTAAACCTTTGGGCAATAAAACTAGGTGGTTATTTTTGACAGTCGCAATCGCATCGTGTTCATCTGCAATTCTGGTAATTAAATTGGCATCACTTTCATTTTGTGCCAAATAGCGAATAGTACGGTTGGCCAGTTGGTCATGCACAACAGGTTTTAAGCCATAATCGACTGCAATGGATTGGAAAATATCCTGCAGGGTTTTATTTGTAAACGAGCGTTCACGCTTTTGACGTAAACCTTCAGACAAGTCATTGCTTTGGGCACTAATGCGTAAAATATCTGGTGATCCGCTATGACTGGTAGAGCTGACTTTGAATTTGCCCTTATCAATTAATCCTGTATCTTGCCATCCAATCCAAACCTGTAATTCGGCACCAATAGGCGGAATATCCAGTAAACCGTCTGCATCATCCAACGTTATGTCTACACTGTCTGTGACCAAACCACGGTTGTCTGTAATGGTCATACTAATTAAACGTGGGGCAATGAGCCGCGAAATATCATGGCCATCTACATTAATTCGGTAAATTGCATGCGGGTAATTGGTCAGTCGCTCATGTTCAGATAAAACTGAATTCACCAAAGTATTAATCATTTTTCTACCTTAGATAAAGCGGTTGGCCAGATTGACACCCATACCGACTAAGCCACCTAATATTGATGGCTCATAATCTCGAATAATGGTGAGATTTACGGTAAAACTGATTTTTCGGGCACCACCATTTTTAAAGAATACGGTTTTGGTTTCTTGGATCTGACCAATCGTACATGCACCATAAATTTTTCCAGTACCTTCAATTAAAATATAGGCTTTGCCTGTGTCAGCCATTTCACGAAGTCTGTCCAAAGAATCATTAAACCCAGTCAGTTCTGGATAAATGTCACCTGTTAGCGTAATCGTATCTTCACCTTTACCTGTGTATTGGTAACTTGGTGTGGTACCAAAGCGGTTATTGCCTGCATGTTTCCAACTGGTTGAACGTTGGAACTCCTGATAAGCAGCGGTTGATAATTTAAAAACAAATAAACCCAAAGCCATCATCATGTTGAATTACTCCCGATCTGACAGCATACGACGCTGAATTTCAGCACGTTTACGTTCATGTTCTTCCAATTGTTTACGCACAGATTCTGCAGCATGATGCAAAGGTCCACCTGTAGCATCAGACTTGACGATAATTTCAATTTTATCCTGATTGATAATCGTAATGTTGCGACCACCTGCAGTTGGCATGGCTGTTTTTGCCATAGTTGGCATGGTAGGGGAGAGCTGATTAATCATTGCACCAGCCATTACTGGTGGAGGTGTTGGCTGTTGGTTAAAAATGTCTAATGCTTGATTAAACTGATTCTTTAGATTCTGCATGCCACCCTGAATACCAACGCCCATGCCACCCATAATATGGCCACCAATACCTGCCATGACACGGGATGGACTGTGAATATCCATTTTCTTTTTAGCAAAGTCAGGAATATAGCTATTAACCGTATTCCAGATTTCTTTAAGTTTGCCAAAACCAGATTTAATCCCATCGACTAAACCTTGAATGATGTTGTTGCCAATACCAAGCATTCGATCTTTAAGACCGCTTAAATAAGCAAATATGCTGTTCCAGCCATCAATAATTTTCTGCAGGATTGGATTGGTTGAAATTGCAGATACTAAACTATTCCATGCATTGGCCACTGTTGCTTTGATACTTAACCAAGCTGTACTTGTTGCTGCTTTTGCTGACTCCCATTTAGCTGTAAACCATGAGCCAATTGGTGAAAAGAATGAAACAATAGATGCCCATACACTGGCAGCACCCATTTTCATGCTCATCCATAACGAACTAAAAAAGCTCCCAATACTGGACCAATTCGCAATGAGCATTCTCGGGATACCAATTAAAGGGAATAAAAAATTCAATAATGGGTTATTTGCAAAAACGGTATCTACGTTTTGGATTATGCCTTTAATGAAGTTGATGCCTGAACTAAATGCATTTTTTACAGCTGCCCATACATTGCCAAAGAAACCTTTGATTGGTTCCCAGTTTTTATAAATAAGATAGGCTGCACCCGTAACTACGGCAACAGTGGCAGTAATGGCTAAAATCATAGGGTTAGCTAACATTAATTTTCCAACCCAAACAAAGGCTAGACCAATAGCTTTAATTGGACCAAGTAAGAATTTTAAAGCACCTGCTGCTGCACCAGCACCGCCACCAAGTGTTGCCATCGTCATTTTGAGCATGGCCAAAGGACCTAGTACTGTTACTACACCTAAGGCTAAAGCACTTAAACCACCAATTACTGCAATAGCACCAACTGCAACTTTGACTAGCGTGGAAGTTAGTGCTGGGTTTTGGGCTGTCCAATTTTGCACAGCTTGGATAATGCCACTAAACTTACCAATCAGATTATTCACTGTGGGCAATAAGATATTACCAATGGTTAGTCCAACTGCTACAACCTGATTCTTTGCCAGTTGTAGATTGTTTGCAGTTGTGGCAGCACGTGCAGCATATTCTTTTTCCATACTGGCTGCGTACAGTGTTTTATCTGAAACTTTATTTAAGTTGGCTTCCAATGCTTCCATGTTTGTGAGTAGTGGAGCGATGGAACCTAAAGATTCTGAACCAAATAAATCTTTTAACATTGCTGCTTGTTTATACTTATCCAGTTTTGAAATGGCTTTTAAAACTGACAGAGTTGTGCCTTCCGCATCTTTCTGCATATTCTGGGCTACTTTCTCTGCGTCTAGCCCAAGATCTATATAGGCATTGTGCTGAGATTTAGTTGCAGACTCACCAGCAACCAATGCCAACATCATATTTTTAATACCTGTTGCAGCTACTTCTTCAGCTACGCCCATGCCACGAATTGTTGCCCCTAATGCGGCAATAGATCCAGAAGCAAAGCCACCGACTTCACCCAACGGACCAATACGTTGCACAATATCCATGATGCCTTTAGCCGCGGCAGGGGTATTGTTGCCTAGGTAGTTAATTTTATCCGCTAATGTTGTTACTTCAGATTGTGACATTTTGAATGCTGTACGCATTTCTGCCATTGCCTGTCCTGATTCTTCGGCTGTAATGTCGAAAGCTACACCCATCTTCACAGCTGTTTCAGCAAACTGCGATAATTCATTTTTAGCAATACCAGACTGTCCACCAGCAGCGTAAATGGCTGCAATATCCTTTGCAGCCATAGGCAGTCGTGAACTCATACTGATGATGTCATTTTCCATTTGTTTGAATTGTTGTGGCGTTTCAAAGTCCACCACTTTCTTGACGTCAGCCATTGCTGATTCAAAATCAATTGAAAGTTTAACTGGTATGCTCATTGCTGCTGCAGATGCACCTGCAACCATTAAACCTGTCTGTGCATAACCTGCAGCTTTTTTTAATTGTTCTTGTGTTTTGGCAAACTTTTCCTGTGCAGATTTGGCATTGTTGAGCGCATCACGACGTTTATTTAGCTCCATCGTGGTCTGCAGAATTTTGTCTTTCAGCTCGCTTTCATGATCTGCAAGTCGGTCCACGCTTATGCCTGCTTTATTTAGCTCTTGGACAGTGGCAGTGATTTCCTGAGATTGGTTTTTATAGGTTGAGTTTAGACGTTTTACTGCAGCTTCAGCTTTACCTAATGCGGTGACTTGTTCTTGTGTAAGTGGCCCAAGTTTAGCTTGTTGCTTTAAATCATTAATAGTTTGCTTATGTTTTTCTAATGATGCATTGGTTTTTTCTAATCCGTCGCGTAGTTCATTAAAACGCCCAATTCTCCGCTGCTGATCCTGTAGAGATTTTAGATGTGAGTTGGTTTGTTTAAATGCTTTTCCTAAATCATTCGAGCCACCAATGATGGCTTTAATAGGACCTGTAAGCTCATCGCGTGCTTTAAAAAGTACTTCTAAATTTAAAGTTGCCATTGGTGGATTGACCTATTCTGTTTGATTTCTTTCTATTGCTAACTGATGCCATTTGGATAGCTCAGTCAGACTCATGTGTTCATAAGTTTGCGGTGGCCAATGAAAGACCACCGCAATATTGGCAATCGCAGAATCTATGCAGGGGACAATTGTGCATCCATTACTGCACGCTGAGATTTCGGCATCAAAAAATAAACGACAGCACCTCCCAGTTGAGCAAGGTCGACAGGATCCATAGCTGCAATTACGACTGCAGGTAATTGTGGTGATGTCACTTTAGGTAAAACCTTAACCAGAGCATCTACTTGAGTGGTGTAAATTTCTTGAAGCGAAACACCGCTTAGTGCTGGTACAGATGGTTTTCGTACAGTTACATGTGTAACTTGTGAGCCACCAATCATGATGGGGGTTTCCAGTTCAATGACTTTTTCATTCGGGTTGGCGATGGTCTGTGTGGTTTCGATTTGTTCTTGAGTTGGTTCCATGTCATATATCCTAAAAATGTATTAAAAAAACTGACGTACGATATTCAGCACGTCAGGGAAGGGAGCTTAATAACCGCACGCTTTACGTTGCGCTTCGAGTCGATCTTTACCACCAATGTTTTCTTTCATGCCCATGATGTCGATTTCAGCCACAACTTCACCATTCACGGTCAACTTGTAATAAGCACATGGCATCACGACAGTTTGTTCAGTATCGTCACCAGGCTTTTGCGTACCAAAATCAATTTCTTCGTGACGACCACGGGCAACAATTTCCACAGCATCTACTTCGCCTGTGTCATCACGCTGATACGCACCTGCGAAACGCAGCTGTACACCTGAAACACTGGCGTTGGCATATTGTCGAATTGAAAGTAAATCCAAGCCGCCAATTTTGAATTCAAATTGAATGCCATCATCAGACATGCCTAAATCTACTTTTACAGGGCCATTCATTCCTGCACCACGGAAGCTTTCTAACTTACGTCCAAGTTTTGGAATGGTGACCTCTGCTGCCTGGCCAATATATGATTCAGCATCATTGAAGATGCCAAAGTTTTTCAATTTTGCTGGTAAACCCATATTTCTTTACTCTTAAAATGGTTAAGCAAACCACCGCTTATGCGGTGATTCGTGCGCCAAAATCGGCAAGATAGACATCTTCAATACGTTGGATAAAGCCTAAATCTTCCAGCGGTGGTACAGGCGTATAGTCATAAGAAATACGCAATTTACCTGCTTTGAGCTGTTCAACACTGTTTTCATTTTCGTCATACCAAGCTTGAGCACCCATGATGTATCCACCATTGGTCAACTCACGAAATTTGGCATTGATACCTTCAATGATGTCGTTCACCAGACTTGGGTGCATTGGTTTGTCTACAGCCCACATGTGAGCATCAGCAATCGTGTCGGCAAGAATTTGTGCAGTACGAGTGTAATTTTCAAATGCAAATAGCGGATCAGATGAACAAGTGCGTGAACCCCAAAAGCGGAAGCCACTTTCATTAATGAGTGTGGTAATGTCATTTGAGTTGAGATAACCCGCATCTGTATCCGGGTCTTGTAAATCCCAAAAAATATCCTTGTCGATACCGATGACACCGTTTACAGGAACGTTAGACAACGTTTTATGCCAACCCGCTGTTTTGTCAATGTAAGCACGCAAGCCTAGGGCAGTGGCTACAGGTGAAACTGCTTGATTTGCACTTGTGGTTGTATCGAACTTCAGCCATTGCGGCCAAATGAGCATTAATTCACGTGCACCAAAACTTTCTTTATATGCAATAACGTCTTCTTTGGTTGCACAGTCATGTGCATAGGCATACGCCATGCCACGTAATTTTTGTGCAGTCGTCACCAACTCAGCTGTGACGGCAGCATTATCTAGACCAGGTGTACCTAAAATACGTGGTTTTACGCCCAAGGTAGATTTGGCAGTAAGTAAGGCTTTTAAGCCCGTATATTTACCTTCAGCTGTCGTAGTGCCAATAACAAGTGAAGTTTGCTCTTCTGGTGTTTCTGCTTTGGCCACTCGAACGACTACAACCATTGTATTGACCTGATCTGCAATAGACTGCAGTGATTGTCGTAATGTGCCTTCAGTACCTGCTTTGGCAATGCCTGCCTGTACGTTAGTAAGTAAAACTGGAGTATCTAGTGGGAAAGCGGTTGCATCAGCATCGTCAGAAATTGCGATCAGTCCGATAATTGAAGTTGCAACGGTACGAATAGGACGTGTACCTGTACTCACTTCTACAACACGAACACCGTGATGGTATTGATCAAGTGCCATAAAAAAACCTGTTGTGATGTTTTAATTTCATCAAACAGGCTTGCATAGAAAACCCCACAATTAAATTGCGGGGTTTTGTAAGTGAGGGGAGTACAAATATAAGTTTATAACGTCAAAGCATGTTCCCAAATTTGATCAACTTGTTCATCAGTCAAGCCGAGCAATTGACACATATATGCGACTGAATCACTTGTACGATGAAACTCGGTCGCTTCAGTGTATTCAATTTGAATACGTGCTCGTGTCTGATCATCTTCTATTGCGCTGATTGAGTTTTCAATCTGGTCAAGCAACCCATTTTCAAGTAGTGTTAATTTGAATTGTCTACGAGTGAGTGGGCGCAACGATGCTAAATAGAAAGTTCGTTTTTCTTCATCTGAAGAGTATTTATGTGGATTTATATGACGATCCACATCTTCATCAGTCATAGCAACATGCTCTTCGGTAATTAGATGATCTTGTGAGCCATCTAACTCAAAAGCGTAAACTTCATTTTCACATTTAAAATATTTCATTATCGTAGTTCCCACCAAGCAAGGACTCTTTGATCTCCACTACCTTCGATCATGTATGTGTTTCCATCCGGGATAATTAAATTGAGCCATCCCCATGCCGCAGCATCGGCCACAAAGATTCTGTCACCATTAAGTGTTATGTAGCCATTATCAAAGTTTGCATTAATAAACAATTGAATAGGACGACCTGTTGAATTTGTATAAGTTGTTCTTACTACACGTGAAGCTGCGACATTCGTCCACGTTTGACCAACACCGAGTAAGGGTAAATTAATGTCCTTCGTGCCATCAAAATCAACATTATTGATTTTACGTGGAGTACTCAGCTTTGTTGCAGTCGCTGCATTACCACTGGTATTTTGATTTCCTACAGTATTTACACCGGGTAAATTAATATTGTCCGTACCATCAAAACTTACACCGCCAATTGTGCGAGCCGTTTGCAGTTTTGTTGCAGATGCTACGTTACTTGATGTGAGTGCAATTGATGACCATTCAGACCACGTATTATCATTAAGTGCAAAACGAATGTATTGATGCCCACCATTTACAGCACTAAATCGTTGCCAACTGTATGAATAATGATTATCTCTTGAACTAAACCCCTCGATTGCTCCATAAGCATCAGGGAATGAGCCACCACTTGTTGGACCATTTAACGCTAGGTAGTGACAATACCCACCATTATTGCTTTTTCCTGCTAAAAAGTCAGCAACCTGCATGGGTGACATAGCTGCAATATGACTTGTATTGAACCCTGTTGTTAAACCATAACTTAAACCAGTTGATTCTTGCGTTAATACAGTATGTGTTTTCTTTAAATCAACCGTATTGTCGCCCCGAACCACACCTGTTATAGCTTTAATTCTTCCGTTTAATGGTTCTGCGCCTAACGTGAAAAAACCACCTTCTTTATGGCTTGCAAAGAACCCTGATGAATATTGCTCAATTGTTTTTCCGTTTCCGTTATCAAAGAAGAAGCCTGAGCCATTTTTTGAGTTATGTTCAAGAATAAACGCTTCATCATAACCATGTCTTGTAACTACGTTTTGCAGCGTTTCAGCCTTGTGTTTTGCACTGACAACCTTGTCCCATTCACTCCACTCACCACTATAGAATCCTCGCTTATACTCAATAGCATTCGCGCCGAAATAGCCTGTAATTCTTTGAACTATCCCTGCCGTTTTTTCCACAATTAGACTAAATGAAAGTGCTATTGGCGAATTCCATACACTTGCACCTACAATATCCTGATCACAGAAATAGTAACCTGCAGTAGTGTAATTATTTAGATCTGCGCCATATGGAATATATTGCCAGTTGTCAGGCACAAGAATGTCTGCAGTGCCATCAAAATTGACACCGTTGATTTTACGAGCTGTGTTTAATTTTGTTGCAGTCGCTGCATTACCACTGGTATTTTGATTTCCTACAGTATTTACACCTGGTAAATTAATGTTTGCAGAACCATCAAACGACACGCCGCCAATTGTGCGAGCCGTTTGTAATTTTGTCGCAGTCGCTGCATTACCACTGGTATTTTGATTTCCTGCAGTATTTACCCCTGGTAAATCAATGTTTGCAGAACCATCAAACGACACGCCGCCAATTGTGCGAGCTGTTTGTAATTTTGTCGCAGTCGCTGCATTACCACTGGTATTTTGATTTCCTGCAGTATTTACCCCTGGTAAATCAATGTTAGTAGTACCATCAAAAGCGACTCCACCAATTGTGCGAGCTGTTTGTAATTTTGTTGCACTTACAGCATTCTCAGTTTTTCCAAGTTTACTGTCTTGCAGAACTTTACCCTGCGCTGCAGATAGAGGTTTTGTTGCATCGGCAGTTGTTAGATTGTTTACAATGTCTGCACGTGGAACATAATTTTCATTAACCCAGGCTTGTGATGCATAAATAAGTGATTCATCTAAAGTTAATTGAACAATAGATGCATCTTGAATATCAATCGTAAATTTTAGACGATATTCTGAAACGCCCTCTGTATCTGCAACTTTGAAAAATGGCGCATGTGAACCATAGCTGATTAACACGCCATCTGCAATGACTCCAATTTCACGAATCCAGAAACCACCAATATTTGAGGGGATGATTGCTTCAACAGTAAGCCATTTCGAAATAGTTGGATGTTGAGTGTATTTATTGACAGCTTGACGATGTACCTCATGAACTAATGTCGTTCTATTTTTTGATGGAGTTGGTACAGATCCACCGCCATCACCAAAAGCAACATGGGTGATATTTAATTTTGTGTTATTCGCTAAAGCTGTAGCAATAGCTGCATCACCAGCATTAGTTTTGATATTGTAATATTGACTCATAATAACGGTCTGCTCTCAAAAGTAACGGCATGTTGAGCCGCAAAAACAATAACGTTTGGCATGATTGGATTAGATGTAATCTGAAGATTGGAAACATGCCGACTTGCTGCTTTAGATTCATAAATAAGTCGATTTACTTCATAAAACACTTCGGCATTAAGTTCACGCCCAATTAAATCGAGTTCTAGTGCAAACGTTCCAGGAGTACCCATTGGAGATTGGTTGAACCATTCGATGAGCTTAATTTCATAACCAAATGGGGTTAATACCTGTTTAATTGCCGCAGGTGTGCCTTTTATTTTGTGCTGTTGTCGTGATTTTTTAATCAATTCACGTTTTAGCGACGGTACAAATTTATGATCCCAATAATCGACAGATTCTTGCCAAGCTAAGGCTGGTAAGAAATCTTCAGGAACTAAATCAAAGTCTTGAACTAGAGTCAGAGATGGTTGTTGAAATGCATACGCTCCAGTAGCCGCCAGTGCGATTTCTAATTTGGTCGCATTAGGTAGGAGAGTTTTCATTCAGTCCCCCCAATAACGACATTATTGCCGATACAATGGGCATGTTGATGTTGTGTAATCGGAATATCATTTGCAGGATCTGTAATCACAACACGGCTAACGCCTTCAACATGCAAAGCAGCATAAACGGCAGATAAACGAATACTTTGTCCAATTTGTTTCAGTTTTTCTATGTACGCATTTAATCGCTGATTTGCTAGGTTAATTATTAATGCGCCATCTGCATTTTGGGCAATGAATAATTGTGCATTGATACTATAGTTGATGGCTGTACTTGATTTCACTGTAGGCCGATCACAAACAGGACGTACATTTTCTGGATCAAGTGCAGCCTGAACGATATTGACTAATTCAACTGAAGCAGCACCAGTTTCAGAGTCATGCTGTGTAATGATTACGTCTAATAGATATGGATTAGCTTCATCTGAAATTACTGCGACATCTGCGACCCGCCCATCTGCTGTTTTTGCAAAGAACTTATATCCATTTACAGAACCTGCAGTATTCATCGCATCTAATGACAGCAGGCAACGTTCTTTTAAGCTTTCATCAGATTCCATTACCTCAGCGACAGGAGGAATTACACTACTATCAGCAGGTGTGATTATTAATCTCTGGATACCATAATAAGTGACGGCAATATGATCCAGTTCTGCACCCGTGGAATATGCTAAAAGCATTGCCCGTGCATCTCGATTTAGTTTGTTACGATATAAAAGCTCTAAATATGCATTTTCCTGAAGAATTTTTGTTACTGGTTCAGACTCACGATTTAATGTTGTTCGCCAGACCTCCTGTTCTTCAGGAGGATAAAGATTAATAAATTGTTCTTTACGATTATTAAAAATTTGTTCAAAGTCTAATTCTTCAATTAGAGTTGGCGTTGGTAATTTTGAAAAATCAATATTATTCATGCGATAGCTCCAAATTGAAGTGGAATACTTAAAGATGCTTGTCTATTGCTATTACTGAGTAAGCAATTTAGTTCAATAATGAATTTTCCTGGCTGATTCATCTCGAGTGAAACGGTATTCACCTGAATTCGATTCTCCCAACGCATTAATGCTGCAGCTATAGCAGCAAAAAGCTGAATTTCGGTAGTATCATTGGTTGGTGAATCAATCAACTGAAATAGTAGAGAACCGTACTCACGACGCATCACACGTGAGCCAATTGGTGTCAGTAAAATGTCTTGAATAGATTGCTTGATATGTTCAAATTCAGTGATTTCTAAACCAGTGTCACGTGACATCATTACTGTGGACCTCCCGTATTTCCACCACCAGTTTGGATACCAGAGTGGATGTGGGTTTTCAGACTGATTCCAGCAGCAGTAACATCACCATCACAAGTTAATGAACCTTTCGCATAGCTAGTACCGTTTACTGACTGACTGCCTTGAACGGCATTGTTTCCAGTCATGCTGGTATTGCCGTTAATCTGCAGATTTCCATTGATCGTTGTATCACCGTTCACGGTTACACCGCCATCAGCGGTTAGGGTGGCAGTACCACCACCTGGCAGGATTGCGGCCAGATGATGTGATGCGACGTCATAGGAAATCACACAACCATCTTCAAAAAGCCGAAGTTTTAAATTTGGATCATTGGATGGGGTAGGGTAAGAATCATTATAAAAACCACCAATAGCCACGCCTAAACCGATTTCGCCACAAGGTGACAGCACCATAACTTCTTCACCTTCACTCGGTGCATCCCACGTTTTATCTTTTCCTGCACGGGTGGTAATAAAGCGAATTTCATCGGTCACGATGTCGCCAAGATTGACAGTGACTGTAGGAATTGGACTAGATGGGTTTACGGTCTTGATAGTTCCAAAGCGGATAATGTTTTCAAGACGACGATTTGATTCTGCATTCATGCTGATACTTTGCAGTATGCAAAATAGGGATGCATTAGCGGGATTTTGTAAGTGAGGGGAGTACAAAAGCACAGACTTTCATATTTTAGTTTTGCTCAATATGTTGGAGTAAGTATGGATTCCCATTGCTTGCTGACATATCAAGAAACAACGAAGCGACCTACCTCCAGTCGCGCTGATCAAGTAGGATTGATCTGCAGAGAGTATGTTGGATAAACACTTTTTATTTTTAGACTTGTTTATAAAGAGAAATATATAAGTCAGAGTAGCAACACTCACATTGACGGTTTGCCACCGTGGCGGTTCGGCTGTTTTTATTTACCGATCACATCTAAATGCTTCAGCACAGAATCTTCAATTAGTTTTACATCTGCATCAGAAAATCCGAGTAATTCACGTTTTGGATAAGTCACTGATGGTCCATTACGTTCCACACGATCTTTAAAACCAAATTGGTGTACAGATGCAATTCTATTTACCTGACTTAAAAAACCTACACTAACTTTATCTGCATTACTAAAGTTACGCAGATATTTTGTTGTGCGTAATTTGCTGAACATTTTACGTCGGATACGTTGGCCTTGACGTAAACGTCTAGGGGTATAAGCCGATCCATCTGGGTTTGCCTGTGATGAAATACGCTGCTGCTGACTTTTACGCAAGTCAGCACCAACTTTTTTATTTAATTTTGCCATTTCACTTGCACTAAGCTTATCCAGTAGCGGGGTTAGGTATTTCACCAGATCATTCAAATTGTTCTGCATGGTTCACCTTTACTAAACCGATGATTTACTGGTAAAGGGCATGGTCAAGTCAGTTTTATTTTCAGGGTCAGTGCTTTGCCAGCTGGCTACGATCACGCCATTTTCATCGACTAATTCATAAGTTTGAGCAGCGAAAGCAGGTTCATACTGGGGCTCTGGTGGATAAGTGAATTCATACGCATCAAGTTCATTTTTCTTGATGATGATACGTTCTGATAATTCAATTTCAAACATTAAATCGGCTTTGGTATTGTCGATAATGTCGGCTTCAAATTTAACGGCATCTTTATTTGTTTCAAGATTAGTCATGAGTTCAGATTGATGTGTTCTGATCCACTGATACAGTACAAATGCGATGGTATTAGCATCGCCTGCAAAATCCTGAATAATAATTTTGACAGGGTAAATGGCCATCATGCTGAGTCCAGACGTCATTGTTGAGCGATAACGTCCGTTCTCAATATGCATGCTGAGTTTGTCAGGGTTTATCTTTAAGTACTTAATACTATTAATTAAGTACTCGCGTAAACTATGCGGCTTATTCATGCCAATGCGCTCTGTTCGTAATGCTCATCTAAGCGGTTCAGCACACGTAAAAACTTGCTGTGATAGCCTAGTTTTTTATAGTTGCGCCCGTTATAAAGGGTAAAAACAGAATGCCAGTCTTTACTCTGTAACGCTTCGAGTAGTGTGACTTTCTTACCATCTATAGTTCCTGACTTCCATTCACAGAATCGAAGGAACGCTTCAAATTGTAAAGATTCGCCTTGTTCATGCTGTTGCACAAATTCTTGTACAGATGCATAGCCGAGATTTTTCCAATTTTCACCCATTAACTGAAAGCGCCCCCAACTAGCAGATTGCAAAGCACACTCTTCATCAATTTGTTTTGCCAATGACAATCGTACATGTTCAGCTGTTCCCCCGTGATAACCACCTGTGGAGGTATTCACGATATTTGGGAGTCGCTTCATTGTGTAATTTGCAAATTCTTTACCGAACTTTTGTGCTAGATAAAAATACATGCGATGACGTTCAAATAGAATTTTTGGTTTGCCATTCGACAAATACCCATCCCCATG
Source organism: Acinetobacter sp. Swhac1 (assembly GCF_013390985.1). NCBI lineage: Bacteria > Pseudomonadati > Pseudomonadota > Gammaproteobacteria > Moraxellales > Moraxellaceae > Acinetobacter > Acinetobacter sp. Swhac1. The sequence goes on from NZ_JACASN010000016.1 coordinate 63,446, forward strand.
TGTTTCTACTTCTGCAATAGCACGAATTACAATTTCTGGAACACCAAGACGCTTTGCACCAGCGGCTAGATCTGAATCTTTTAAAAGTTTACTGGTGTCTTCGCCACGTAGTGCCTTTAATGTGTAATCACCAACCAAGCCATCCACTTTTAGATTTTTCAATTTCTGAAATTGAATAACGGCATATTCAGTGTTTTCACCAAAGTCACCATCAACACTTAATGGCTTTTTGTTTTTTCCAGAAACGCCAGCTTTGATCAGTAATTTTTGTAAGGTGCTGACATCAGCACCCTTTGAACCAAATTTTAAAATCATGATGTTCTCCAAAACATTGCTGATACGTTCCCCTTGGCCTTAAAGACCACGGCACTAAGAACTAATGCAAAGAAGACATCCCAGATTGTGACGGGATCTTTTAGGAATAGAATATTCACACTTTGCGCCATGAAAGCTGCAATAAGCAGGGCCGATACAATGGAGTGCAGACGGCTGCATTCAGAAAATTCACAGTCAACACAAATGATTCGTAATGCACAGATCATGTAGCAGAAGACCGCACAAATAGAGAAAATAATTTCAAGCATGATCAATCTCCACCTTTCTTGTTTCTGAACAAGTTAAGGACATCAATAAATTTTCCTGAGAAAGCTGAAATAATTTCAGAAAGCGTTGCACCATTTGCCCAAGCCATTACTTTGTTTAAAACTAAAATGGCAAATAGGGCAGTGATAAATGCACCGCTTGAATAGCTATCAATAAAACTGTATTTGACAACTTCAGGTGCAAATAAATAGCCAATTGCTGTCGAAATTAAAAACGCGCCAATACGTTTTTCGTAACCGCCTTGCTGTGAATAAAATGACACAAATGCAGCACCAATCACGGCACCAAATAAAGCGTCTCCATTCACAAATGGAAGAAGAGAAATCAGACCTGCGCCAGCGGTAATAGCAACGGTGGTCGATGATGTTGGTTCAGCCATATAACCTCAATCCCAAAGCGAAATCGTTTGGGCAGTTTGTTGTTGTGTATTGATTTCAGGGAGAACCACAGATGTTCCAATGGTTAGGATTGGTCCTTGTTTTGCTAGGGCAGGGTTTGCTTCGAGTACAGCTTCAACAACACCACTTGTACGTCCGTAATGTCGCCAACAGATCAGATCCACGGTATCGTTCTGTAAAGACAAGATTGTTTTTTTCATATCAAGTCCACTGTTGTTCGGGCAGAACCAAGTAAATCCCGCATGGCCCAACGCAAGTCACGACGGTATTCATCAATGGTTGGCGTCATATCTTCAGCTCGTTTCTGTCCAGTGCTAGTACTGTCATAAGAGCGATACTTTTCATTGATATGTGCACCAACGTGTGCCACGACTGCGCGAAAATATAAAATATGAGTGTTTGGTTTGTTGTTGATTTGACCTGTAGCTAATTCAGCCAAGGATCCACCATTATTTTTTAATAGGGCGAGACCCGTATTAATTTCTATCAGCGCATTTTCAATTGCTTCAATCAGACGCATGTCTGAAACGCTGCCATCAAAACGTAATGACTCACGTACAGTTTTTAATGAAATATCAATAAAAAATGGATCGTTAGTAATGGTCTGATCTGTATTATTAGTACCGTTAAACGTTAATCCACTCATATATTTTTATCCTAAGAGTCGGTGGATGATGGTTCAGAACAAGAACTTGAAAGTTTTGTCATCCCCATCATGCCGACTGGTGCAGGGGGCACTTGTTAAGAAGTACTAACAGGTTGTTCATCCTGTTTTTCTTCTGTTTGTTTGACCAAGAGCTTTTCAGCTTGGGCTAAATCCTGTTTACACCCAACATTACTTTGTAGCTCTATGGCCTTTTTCATGTAGAGAACGGCAAGGCTGTAATCTTTTTCAGCCATATAACTTTTGCCAATGGCACAGTTTAACTTCGCTCGGATCTGATCGTGCATATCGTATGCTTCGGTCATGTTGAGTGCTTCACACATAACATTCAGATCAAAAGATTCACCTGCACGAATTTTGCTTAAAGCAGCATTCGCAATTTCTTCAGCGACAATACTTGGCGTATCACGACTAAATGAATCAGGCATTTCCAAACCATGCGCCAATGCAAATTTTGCAATACGCAAACCTTGTTCAAACATTCCAGCATCAAAGCACCACAACATAATTGTTGTAACGACTTCATCATTTACTTTCTGATCTGCAGAAATGATGCCTTCTACATACGGTAAATGCTTTGGAATAATTTTGGCTTTAGCTTCAGCTCTTAACTGCTCTGATTTGATGCCTGATAAAATGGATTTATCATTTTTCAGTTCGATGAGCTGTAATTGATAAATTGAAGCATCTAGACGGTTATCGCCAAACTGATCTGCCTTGGCAGATTGCTCTGCCAAGACACGAAGGCGATGTTTACGAGCATGGCTCATAGATCACCTTTAAACGATCTCAATGTTTTCTACGAAAGCAACTTTTTCATACGCTTCTACAACGTAATCTTCATTGCTTGATTGATAGTCGGCAACGCGGTTTTTCTTTGGTTCATCAATAATTGCACGACGTTTTGCACCTTCTTGATAGTAAATAGAAAGGTTGTCAAAAGACGTGATCAATAATGCGTTATCAGGGAAGAATGGAACACGAGCAGCAGGTAGACCACCAATTTGCTTTTGGCCAATTAGAATCTGTCCCGCCAACACATTTTGGTTGTCTTGTGTCTGATTGACGATAGCAAAGTTTTTATCATCTAAAAGACTACGACCACAGATCACAATAAGATCAGTAGCATCTTGATGTACTTCATCAATAAAGTTGCTTACAGCATCTTGTACCAAAGCATCTAAGTTTTTATAGTCACCTGTGGCGCCAACTTTTACAGTTCCAGAAGATTCGACCACTTCTTTCATATGGCGTTCTGGTGCACGGGTACGAATTTTTTCAAGCCAACCGATGTTTACATCTTGCAGTTTAGGGTTTGCCGTACGGTTGGTTGTTGCAGCAATACTGGTGCCATTAAAACCAATCATGATACGGTCAAGCGCGATGGCAGATGCACATGCACCAGCCCATTTTTCAGGGAAATCTTGAAACTTAGCCCAGGCATCTAACTTGGCATAAGGCAATGCAATGTCAAAGTCAGTTTTTTGACAGTCGTAAGTGTTTTTACTTAAGCCAGTTGGATCTGCTGGATTACGCTCACCTTCACCTGACGTATCTGTGCGTCCAGCAATGGTTGAATTCACAGATAATGCCAGTGCTTCACCTGTTTTTTCAGATACAGGGATAGTGTTGATTCGACTTAAAAATTCACTTGAAAGCTGAATTTTTTCTTCCAGTTTTTGTGCTGGAGTAGGGTCTACCGTAAAAGTCGTATCTGCGCTAGTGACTCCATTAATACGAGCAACTTCAGCAATATAGTGATTAAATTTTTTACGTGTATCATTACGCATATTAATTATTCCGTATTAGTAAACGACAGCAACTGATGACCCTTGGTTACCAGTTTGTGGTGGTCGGGTTTCATGGTTTGGGTCTGGCTGTTCATTGAACTTTTTGTCAATTTCAGCGTATTTGGTTTCTAACTCTGAATATTTACTTTCAAGCTGATTAAATTTTTGTTGCAGAGTGTCCATTGCAGTTTTTTGGGCAGTAAACGCATCACCTGCTTTTTCTAAAACCGTTTTAAGCTCTAAAAAATTGGTTTGAACGTCTTTTTCCTGTGCTTCTAATTTTGGAGTGAACATTTCGCTGAACTTTTGGATCAGACCTGCAAACATTCCTTTTCCATCATCTTCAAATTCAATTTTTGATTCTTCAGCAACAGAGAAAGCATTTTTTTCTGAATTCTCACCAAACTTGGCAACCATGCTTGAAAAAGAAAGTTTTTCTGTACCGATTGAAGCAGGTGAATCAGTAATGGCCAAACCAACCAAGTAAGCTTCACCTTTACCTTGGAAGTCAGGATCCACTTCAATAGAGGTATAAATTTTTTGGCGTTTTTTATTCATTTCGATGAGGTCATCAGTTGCATCAATTTCTGCATACAATGCCAACTGTTTTTCACCGTTAATTTCAACTTCTTCAGTTGTTACTGCAATAACATCACCGTATGCACGAAATGAAGAATCAGGCAAAATACCGCGTAAATGCTCTACCCAAACACGAGCGCCATAAGTTTGTTGATTGTAATTTTTGCTAATTTGCTCAAGCCAAGATCGTTCAATCTTGCGCCCGTCAATCGTGTCACCTGCGACAGCAACACGAAATTTTTTTGATTTCGCCATGAGATTACCTGTTTTGTTCGTTATGCAGTTTTTGCATCAAATATCTGCATGATTGAAAGTCTTGAACTATTAGTAAACAGGTTGAGTTTGTAAGCGGGGCGCTTACAAAATGCAGCTCAAGCAATGTATTAGGTGCATTGCTTTAATGAACGCATGAATAATATTGATAATGAGCGTTTTGCGCTGACTTATGACAACAGAACTAAGGCCAAGTTTTTATATTGGATGGGTTGGCGTGTCAGTAGCATTTCTGAATATCTACATGAAAATGAGAAAACTGTTCACTCATGGAAGCAACGTGATGAATGGGAAAAGGATGCACCTGCAGGAATTGCAGCTCAAGCATTAGAAGCACGGCTATGTACTTTATATTTGCTTGATAAAAAAACACCTGGTGATTTTAAAGAGATTGATCTTTTGGAGCGTCAAAAAGATCGTTACACCAGACGTGAAAAATATCTCACAGATGAAGGAAATGAAGGGGACATCAATCCTAAAATTCAAAATCGAAATGCTAAAGCTAAAAAGATGCCAAAGCGCAATCTTATTACCCAGGCAATGATTGAAAAAGTTCAGTCAGACTTTGATGATGGATTGTTTGAATATCAACGGAATTGGTACCGTGCTAAAAATCAACGTTCTAGAAATATTTTAAAGTCGCGTCAGATCGGTGCGACATATTATTTTGCACGTGAAGCATTTGTAGATGCAATTACAGGAGGTGGCAACCAAATTTTCCTGTCTGCATCAAAAGCACAGGCGCATGTGTTTAAGTCTTACATTAAGTCGTTTGCTGCTGAATCAATTGATATCGATTTATCAGGGGATCCAATCACATTAAATTTTGATGAAGGATCATCTGCAGAACTTATATTTCTTGGTACGAATGCCAAAACAGCCCAGGGCTTCCACGGAAATTTTTACTTTGATGAATACTTTTGGGTTCATGGCTTTACTGAACTTCAGAAAGTTGCCTCTGGCATGGCCATGCATAAGAAATGGCGCAAAACTTATTTCTCAACACCATCCAGTAAATCACACCAAGCATACAATTTCTGGACAGGTGAAATTTTCAATAAAGGACGTCCAAAAGATCAGCGGCTAAATATTGATGTCAGTCATAAGGCATTGCAGCTAGGCCGTTTATGTGAAGACAAAATCTGGCGTCAGATTGTCAATATTTATGATGCTGAACGTGGCGGCTGCGATTTATTCGATATTGATGAATTGAAGTTTGAATATTCTGCAGAATCATTTGCGAATTTGCTGATGTGTGAATTCATGGATGATGGTCATTCTGTTTTCCCTTTGGCCATGATTCAACCTTTAATGGTCGACAGCTGGGAGAAATGGGCAAAAGATTTTAAACCGTTAGCCATACGTCCGTTCGGTTATCAGGAAGTCTGGCTGGGTTATGACCCTGCCGAGTCAGGTGATAGTGCAGGGCTTGTGGTGATTGCTCCACCGACCGCAGATTATCCAAAGTTCCGTTTGCTGGAACGTCATCAGTTCAAAGGCATGGACTTCAAGGCACAGGCCGCCTATATCAAAAAGGTTTGTGACAATTACCGCGTCACTTATATCGGACTTGATACGACAGGCATGGGCACTGGCGTTGCACAATTGGTTCGCCAGTTCTTCCCAGCACTAACTACTTTTAGTTATTCAGTTGAAATTAAAACCATGTTAGTTCTAAAGACAATGGACGTGATCCGCAATAATCGCTTTGAATTTGATGCTGGATGGACTGATGTTGCCCAAAGCCTGATGGCTATTAAAAAAACTATGACTGGTTCTGGTCGTCAGTTTACATTCGAGGCTACACGTTCAGAGGAAGTTGGTCATGCCGATCTTGCCTGGGCATGTATGCATGTTTTTGTGAATGAACCACTGGAAGGCCGTACTTCTCAAAATACATCTTCAATGGAATTTTTCTGATGCAACAAGATCAACAGCATACACTTCCTATTCATGCATTTACTTTTGGTGATCCAGAGCCAGTAATTAATGCTCACGACTTTTCTAGTATGTTCAATGTCTATTGGAATGGTACCTATTATGAACCACCAGTTAGTCTTGAAGGTTTAGCGAAGTCATTTAGATCTACCCCGTATTTATCCACGGCTATTATCTACAAAAGGAATCAACTGGTTTCAGCATTCAAACCAAATACAGTGATGTCCTCCAAAGCCTTTGAGCAGCTGGCAATGGATTTTTTGGTTTTTGGGATGGGGTATGTCGAAGCAATAAGAAGTCGCTCTGGCCGTGTAGTTCAAGTCAGCACACCATTAGCAAAGTACATGCGACGCAAAAAAGATCTTAAAGAATTTTTGATGATCACTGAAAATTGGAAATATCACCACTTTGCACGTGATTCTGTATTCCAAGTCCGTGAGTGCGACATCAATCAAGAAATTTATGGTTCACCAGAATATTTGTCATCACTCCAGTCTGCATGGCTCAATGAGTCTGCAACTCTATTCCGTCGCAAGTATTACAATAATGGTAGTCATGCTGGTTACATTCTATATTTGACGGATCCACAGCAAAACGAAAAAGATGTTGATGCGATACGCCAAGCATTAAAAGAAAGTAAAGGTCCTGGTAACTTTCGTAACCTTTTTCTGCATTCACCAAACGGTAAGCCAGATGGATTGAAATTAATCCCTGTGTCTGAAGTTGCTGCAAAGGATGACTTCTCAAATATTAAATCTATCACCCGTGATGACATTCTTGCTGCAATGCGAACACCACCGCAGCTGTTAGGTATTGTTCCAAATAATACTGGTGGCTTTGGCTCTATCTCTGATGCTGAACAGGTGCATTGGAATTCTGAAATCATTCCGCTACAGAAACGTATTGCCAACCCCATTAACGAATGGCTTGGTCAGACTGTGATTGACTTCAAGACTTATAAAGAAGTACGTGGTACGACTTAAGATAGTTATGTGTGAAGCTTTCATAATTATATGTGAACCACCTTCGGGTGGTTTTTTTATGCTCAGTGAAAATATTTAAAACCAGAAAGTCTTGCTGGAGCCGTGCGGTTGACCCCCCACGTCACCTGCAGGCTTCTTGTGTTGGAATCCCTTTAGTTTTTTTGAGTATGCTCAGTTGTCCAAAGCCTTATATAGACAGGGTTGGGTATAGATAGAACAGGGGGAATACCAATTCTGCGTATTTCTGCATATTTCTCTAATATTCTGCAGTTCAACAGATTCAGATTTAGATCGATATAAAAAGGGGGAACCTCTGCGAAGAATTAAAAAACCAAAAAAAGGTAATCAATAAATTATTTGGCTGTTTTTTTGACATAAGCTTATGATTTATATATTTATTTATGTGTTACCTTTTGGGGGTAATCTCAGGTAATCAAAATAAAAATATTTTCAATATTATTAATTAAATCAACAGTATATAAGGTAATCACTTGTTACCTTTTTAAAGGGTAATAAATTACCTTTAGATTACCTATAAGTTACCTTTTTAAAATTAGAAATTTATTTAATATTTTCATGGGTTTATTGTGTATTTTTGAATGGCAGTTACCTTTATTACCTCTTTCCGAAACCACACTTAGAATTTTTAAACTGTGCTTTTTTTAAGATTCAGCATTGTAGATATTTCGCATATAAAAATCACGATAAAACGTACTATTTCCACCTAATTCCCGCTTTTTTGCCTTTATATATCTGTTTTATAAAATTACTTTGAGTCCGACCCTCGGGACCACAGATATATAATTATATGCCAACCAATGGTATATAAGCTTCGAAAGCCCTGATAATTCAGGGCTTTGTTGTTTCTGCATACCAACCCATGCCTATACACATCCCAATGTTTTAAAGATACGATTAAAGATACGGTTTATCTTTTCGAAATTTATATCTTTATTATGGCTAAAATCGTCAAACCTCTCACCGATACCAAGTGTTCTTCGGCAAAGCCCAAAGTCAACTCTCAAGGAAAACTTGTCAATAATAAGCTTGCTGATGGCAACGGGTTGTACTTAATTGTTAGACCTAGTGGCACAAAGACATGGCAATTCATTTACGGTTCATTTTCGGATTCAATCAATAATTGAACCGCTCTTTCTCTGATTTCAGGGGTATATTTTGGTTTTGTCATTGGAACATTCTCTCTCAAGAAAGTTGGTCTCCGACAAACCTGGTACGGTTCAATACGCGCTCTAGAACACTCTCATTCGCGTTTATTTGTTATGTTGAAGTTTTTCTTTGAAAGTGTGTTGATCGAGTTGGAGTGGCGAATAGGAGCAAAAGAAAGGGAGTGACACATATAACTTCCTTTCAAAAAATCTTAAATATTTTTACTCTGTACACGACAAATTTCACAGAACCCTTATCCTATCAGGGTTCTGCCTTCTTAAAATTGCCAAAATTTCCTTAAACTCTTCTTTTTTCCCAAAACCAATTAAACGCTGAATCGCCATTTGAACA